>JAAYJG010000450.1 GCA_012523055.1 Ruminiclostridium sp.
CTTCTCCCGCCTCGATATAACGAAGCTGAAGCTTCGTTGTTGCAGTGTGATGGTTTTGCTAAAGCAAAACCTGCCGTTGCAATAACAGTGTGTTGCGATTGCAAGCAATCGCTTCCGTTGTTATAATGAAAGGAAGCGTGGTACAGGGTCACCATTTTTTTATTATCCTCATTGGGATTCAATGAGCGCTAGCGCAAATCGCGCCAAAACGCGGGTGCTGAAAGGGGTCTTAGGTCAACTGATAAAATCAGGAGGAAGCAACATGCAGGGAAACAAAGAAATAAGAATCAGTACTGTTGAAGCGCCCAAGCTTGCAGAGGCAGGGTTGCTCTATTCGATTGTCGCTTTTTTACTGCTGTCCGCGGGAGCATATTTTCAAGGCAGGAACTTCATCTCTGGGATTCTTATTACAGAGTTTATCATTATTCTATTACCCCCGCTGATATTGCTCATAGTGAGGAAATATGACATCCCCGGTGTATTAAGACTGAATCGTGTCAGCTTGTTGAACCTTTTCATCATTTTTTGCATGATGTTGCTCTCCTTATGGATTGTCACTATCCTGAACCTGTTCAACCTCTGGCTGCTTAAAGCTATTTTTGGCAGGGTCAGCGTTTCATCGGTGCCTATCACTGAATCTTCCATGCTGGTTAATATTTTGTTGATCGGAGGCTCAGCCGGGATCTGCGAAGAGGTCATGTTCAGAGGCGTTATTCAAAGAAGCCTTGAAAGGTTGGGCGTTTTCTGGTCCATCCTGATCACAGGCTTCATTTTTGGCCTTTTTCATATGGATTTCCAAAAGCTGCTGGGTACCTTCCTGCTCGGAGTGCTGATAGGCTTTATTGTATACCGTACAAATTCGCTGTTTGCTGGGATGTTTGCCCATTTCACGAACAATTCACTGGCGGTTATCATCAGTTCACTGGCCAGTAAAATAACAAAGACAACTCAAGTTCAAGCGGGTGAAACGCTGAACGATGCGTTTACAATGCTCGAGAGCATGCCGCCTGCTCAGTTGATTGGTGTACTTGTGTTCTATGTCTTTAGCGCTCTGTTTTGTGCGGGTGCACTTGCCGGGCTGATATGGGCATTTGTAAAGAATACCTCTAAGACCTATGAAACTGTTCCACAGACGAAGACACAGAAGAAAGCACTTGTTGTGCTGGCCTTCCTGCCTGGTTTGGCAGCGATAGCTTTTATATATGTTGTAACAGCGCTGGGGCTTAGCGGAGTACGCCTTGATTTTCTCAGCAGATTATTCGGGGGTTAGACGGATCGCAGGTGTAGTATGGGAAACATCCTCATGATGCCAATTGTCACACTCAAGTAATAATCACGAGGCTATTTTGGATGATAATGGAAAGGGTATAAAGGGTAGTTTATGAAAACCATGAAGAGCAAGAAATTGTTCATTTTAAGCGTAATTGTGGTCGCCATCTTTTTTATCGGTTGTGTGGGGGCTATGATACATCTGTTAACGCAAAGGACAAATCCCGCACAGGTCGCTGTAAATAACAGTCCGACTCCTTCATTTACCTCAAATGCGATAACAAAGCAAACCCCGGGAGAATTGATTCAGGCTTCAATCCATGATGACAATGAACCCATACAAAACCAACCTGACGAAGGTTCGCAGTCAACCGATTTGCCACAGACAAGCCCTGAGCCTTTACCCACTGTGAATCCGGAACAGGGTACATCCGGGTTAGAGCAGGGAGAAGAAAACCCAAACCAACAGGCGGCCGAACCAACACCCGGTGTGCTGCCATCCTTACAATTGGTATCTCGTGAAGAGGCAGGCCTGTATACAATTCCAAGGCTGAACTTTGATAGCTTTGTTTTAAATCAGCGCATTCACGAGCTTCTGCTTGAAGGCGTGACATACACGAATGAGGACATGAAAAACGGAATTGAGCCCCCTTATTTGGTTACCGAAAGGTTTCAGGAATCGATTATTGAAAACATCACTATAGGGACAAGCATTGAAGAGGTTATCCGGGTTCTGGGGGCACCAAGCTTTCAGGAAAGAAATATGACGGTTTACAAAACCAACAGCTATTACATTGGCTTTTTTGGTGCTGAAACCGTTGAACTGGCCAATTTTCTGCCTGTACCGGAGCCCTGCGATGCAGATATTCTCAATACTATTCTTACGGCAATGTGTATTGAGGCAGTTCCGCTGAACGTATGGATTGGCTCTGATGATCCCACTGGTTTTTTTGATGATTACGGTGCTATTCTTGGCGGCGACTTTTACGCATATTCTTCCCATGGTGTGAAGGCAGTCCTTGAGGAATCAGGAGAAGTGATAGAAATATTTAACAATTATGAAGGTTCTTTATATAGGGTACAGCCTGATGATACTGGAGTTGATACGGTTTTTACGAACACAGATCGTAATCTTGACAGCCTGTATTGGGGCTTTATAAGCCGAACCTCGAATGATGCCTTCATAAGAAACGGAAAGGTATCGCCTTCAGGAAAGTATATTGCGAAATATGATTGGATCACAAGTATGGATCATTATTTCACAATACGAACGGTGGATTATTCTGCGCCGGATTATCAAATAGGAGCGGTTGCCGATCAATTTGAGTGGCTGAATGATGATTATATTGTATATACTGGCACATTTTCCACACTACCGGCAGTTTTACGTGTAACAGATGATGCTCAAAGCCGCGAGAGTATTCATCTGATGGAGGGGTTTGGCGAAGAGGATTATTTCTACGGGGCTGGAGACTATAACTTTTCCATCGATGCAATAACCACAGACACTATTCGTTTTAAAGACAACAAAAAAGCAGAAACAGATGAAGGGACTTATTGGGAAGTACGGTACTTCATTGATGAAACCGGAAGGTTTCAGCTTGTAAAGTAAAATAACCAAAACAGCTTTTACACCTCCTGAAAATTGTACAATAAGCGTTGGGATACCATGCTTATTAAACAATAAACCCAGGAGGTGTTTTTATATGGTAAAAAAAAGCTCTTGTTTTTTTATGGTAAATAGTTACTTTATGAATATTTGAGGTATATAGTAATTAGCAAAAAAAGCCTTTTGATATATGCGTATTCAGTGACGGAGGGAATCAATATGGAAAAAAATCAATTCATTACCAAAAACACGATTGAGGTGAACCGAATTTCAGCAGTATTTATTCTTGGAATTATCTGTGTTGTCTATCCCGTGTTTTTCATTCTGACGAAGTTGGGAATTTTTCAGATTGATTTAACCTTTCTGGGGGTTGCGGTAGCAGTCAGCGTCATTCTCCTTCTCCCTCCCTTCATTTTAGCCAGGAAAGAACGAATGCCGAATCTGGTGAAATATGCGCTTGTATCGATTTGCACTATTATTCTTGGCATGCTTGCTTCCAGTAGTGATATTAGTATCATGTTGACATACCTTTTACCCTGTATCATCTCCGTGCTGTATTATGATCGCGTCGCCACCAGGATCACCCTCGTGATGGGAATGGTCAGCGTATTCATTTCCCAGTATTTTTCAATGGTAGATGAATTTGGTACCACCGACATCCTTGGAAAGTATATCCCCGAAATGGCAGGCTGTCTGATGGAATTTTTTGCGCTGTATTTAGTCCTCAATCTTCTTATTGTACGAATTAACAATATGTTCCTGAACGCTGTGGATCTCGAGCAGCAGAAGACACTGATGGAACAGGTTCGACTGTTTTCCGAGAAAAACTCCCAGGCTTCAAAGGAGCTGGCACTGAATGTTGAACATGTGTCCGCAAACATGGAGCAGGGAACGAAAGCCAATGAAGATATAGCATTGAACGCCTCCAACACATTGGGGTCTTGCGAAAAAAACCTGCGCTTCGTGGAGGACTCATCCAATACCATCGTTGAAATTTCCGAAGCACTGAAAGGAATACATATCGGCAGCCGTGACATGGTTGAATCCTTTTCACAAACCAGCAAAGCAGCGTTAGAAAGCCAGAATATAATCAGAGAAGCCATTATGGATATTCTACAGGTCGAAACAGCGGGTATAAAAACACAACAGGTTATGATACAGCTGCTGGCCACGACCGACCAGATCGGAGAAATTTTGAATCTGATTAATGATATTTCCAGAAGAACCAATCTGCTGGCGTTGAATGCCTCCATTGAATCAGCCCGTGCCGGAGAGGCCGGGAAGGGCTTTTCCGTCCTGGCTGATGAAATCAGGAAGCTGGCGGATCAGACCAATGCGGCTACACGCCAGATCGCAGCCCTGATCGAAGGGCTGCAGGAGAATACACAAACAGCTGCAGATACTGTCTCATCAAGCTCAAAAACAATCCAGGATGGAATCAGTAAGGTGAAGAACACGGGTGAAGCCATCGATAAGCTGCTGGCCGTGCAAAACGCAACGAGCCTGAAGGTTCAGGAGATAAGCCAGGTAAGCAGTCGTTCCGGGGAGCATAGCAGCAAGCTGATGGAGGTTATTACTGAAATACGTAATCAACTGAACAATTCCTATTCAGATATGGAATGCATTGCAGCGGCAACCGAAGAACAGACAGCTACTCTGCAACAAATCTCAGCTGCACTGCAAAGCATTGAATCAACAGCCCAGAGCCTCAGCCAAACATAAAAAACGGTCTGTGAAATGTTATGGTGGGAGTTTTTTCAATAGCCGTTACTCATGTTTATTACCGGCAGACCAGGGCGTTTTTTGCATGCTCTGAAAACAAAAAACAGGCAGATTATCACTGCTCATCCTCTTTCGATATTGTTAAAACATTTTCGAAAAATCATACTAAAAATGTTAAGCAGTAAATATCAGGGGTATGTATATAAGTGAATAAAGTTTGTATAACGAAGCAATGCGTTGAACTTGAAAACAATGTTTCTATTGCTTTAGCCTTAGCGTTATGAGGTGATTGTTTGAAAACAGTTCTGATTGCTGATGATGCACAATTTATGAGACTATGTCTGCGGCAGATATTGGAGAAAAGAGGCTTTCAGGTTGTTGCGGAGGCTGCGAACGGGCATGAAGCCATTGCGAAGTACAGACTGCATAACCCTGATATCGTTACAATGGATATCACAATGCCCGACATGGACGGCATTGCAGCGGTTAAAGAATTGAAGAAGATCGACCCGGAAGCAAAAATCATTGTCATTTCTGCCATGGGCAGCATGACATTCATTTATGATGCCATTTCTGCGGGTGCCAGTGGATTTATTGTTAAACCCTTTAAAGAGGAAGATGTGATAAAAAACCTGATCAAGTTATAACGAAGCGAAAACATCGCTATCGTTTATTGGTGTTATGGTTAAACATTTGAGGGATTAAACATGAACCGTAGAACCGACCCACTTTTTGAGGCATATCTTTATGAAACACGACAGCTTGTGGAAAAAGCAGAGCTGACACTGATCCATTACGAAAAAATGGAACACATGGATCAGGAGTGTATCAATGAAATATTCAGGGTGATGCATACCATCAAGGGCTCTTCCGCAATGATGGCGTATAATTCCATGGCAGATACTGCCCATTCTGTGGAAGATCTTTTCTATTTTATCAGAGAATCCAGTCCTGAGCTCGATTTCAGCCGTGTATCCGATATTGTCCTGAATGTGCTTGATTATATGAAAAGCGTTCTTGTCTGTATTGAAAACGGTGATGAGCTGCCACAGGTTAATGGGGATATCATACAATCCATATATACCTATCTGGGAGAATTAAAGGGGGAACTGGTGAACAAAGGCCGAATCCCTGAATCACAGGAAAGCAGCCAGATACCGTTGGACATGGAAGGTGGAAATGCACAGGCGGATAAAAAACAGGATGCAAACAAGGTAATATGGGTGCAATTTGATGATGGTTGTGAGATGGAAAGCGTCAGGGCATATGGGTTAACCAAGCAATTAGAAAAAATGGTTTGGGTACTGGAAACCCATCCTGAAAATCTGCAGGATTTTGACAGAGCAACAGATTTTATCCGGAAAAACGGACTGGAGATATACATTCATACCGAACTGGAAAGCGCAGGAATAGAAAAATTTATCCGGGACGAGACGGTTTATCTGAAGGATTGCAGGGTGGATAACCTGATGCGAAAACCTGCTCCATCCGATTTATTTAAAGGAGCCGATTCGAGAAAGCCGGAAGACTTACCCAAAGTGCAAAGCAAGCCATCCACTCGCCAAAACTACATCAGCGTGAATGTGAATAAGCTTGATAAGCTGATGGATGTGGTCGGCGAACTGGTCATATCTGAACTGATGGTGATACAAAACCCGGAAATCACCGGCCTGAAACTGAACAGTTTCGAAAAGGCTGCGAGTCAGCTGAAAAAGATGACTGATGAGTTGCAGGATATTGTGATGTCCATTCGCATGGTGCCCATTGGAGCGACCTTCTTCAGTATGCAAAGAATTGTCAGGGATATGTGTAAAAAGCTCGGGAAAGAAGTTGAACTGGTGATCTCCGGAGAAGAAACCGAAGTGGACAAAAATATTATTGAGTCGCTTTCAGACCCGTTGGTGCATATGATTCGAAATTCCATCGATCATGGCATAGAGGATCCGCAAACCAGAACGGAGCGTGGAAAGCCTGTATCCGGCCAGATCTCGCTTAAAGCCCGGAATGAAGGCGGTGATGTATGGATCACAGTTGCCGATGACGGTGGCGGTCTGAACCGGGACGCAATTCTAAAAAAAGCAAGAGAGAATGGCTTGATCGCGAATGATGAAAAAGAACTTACAGATGCCGAGGTTTGGAAACTGATCCTGGCCCCCGGCTTTTCCACAAAAAAGGCTGTTTCTCAGTTTTCAGGCAGAGGGGTTGGCATGGACGTTGTTACTCAAAATATTGAAAAAGCTGGCGGGCGTCTTTACATTGACAGCCAGGCCTGAGTCGGAACAGCCTTCTCAATCCGCTTCCCACTGACTTTAGCCATTATTGATGGAATGGAGATCTCTGTTGGAAATTCCCGTTATACAATCCCTATTACTACCATCAGAGAGGCCATCAAGCCGCTCAAAAGCAATATCATTTCTGATATCAACGGACACGAGGCCATTATGCTTCGGGGGAACTGTATTGAGATTCTAAGGCTTTACAAGGAATTTAATATCGATACCAACATCACTGAACCGGAAGATGGCATTTTGGTGATCGTTCAGAACGAGACGGACACCTTTGCTCTTCTTGCGGACAAACTGCTTGGAGAACACCAGATAGTTGTCAAGCCCATGCCGGATTATATGGGAAAAATAACGGGCGTCTCAGGATGCTCCATACTTGGGGACGGCCGGATCAGTTTAATATTGGATATTGCAGGCCTGCTGGAGCGAAATGGCAGGGCAAAACAGGAGGTATGGGAATGAATGAAGTAACATGGATTGATGAAAACGAAGATACGGTGACCGGAAAATATTTGACCTTTAACCTTGGGCAGGAGGTTTATGGCCTGGAGATCAGCGTGGTTACAGAGATTGTCGGGATGCAGAGCATTACGGAGGTGCCCGACCTTCCGGTTTATATGAAAGGTGTGATCAACCTGCGGGGAAAAATCGTTCCGGTGATCGATGCCGGGATTAAATTCGGAAAGCCCCCCATCATCTATCACGATCGCACCTGTATTATCATTATGGAAATAGAAAATGCTCTCATCGGGCTGATTGTTGATAAAGTAAACGAAGTAATTGACATCCCGGAAGAAAATGTGGTACCTCCGCCGGACGGGAAAACCGGGTTCTCAAGCCAATTTGTCAAGGGAATCGGAATGGTTGGGAATGACATGAAGCTTTTGATTGACAGTTTTAAAATATTTTCACGGGATGTTGAACAGAGTATTCTGGGGTCTGGAATGGAGGAATGATTATGTTAAAAAACGCACCTATTCTTGTTAAGCTTTCAATAGCAATGATTGTCCCTATTATAGCCCTTCTCCTCGTATCTGTACTTGCGCTGATAGCCATCAATTCCAGTTTCAATGACATGCGCGACAGGATTTATCATCAGAACTATGGGTCCATTTCTCTTGTGCTCAATGCCGACCGGGATATGTACCAGGCCATGGTGGCACTGCAACAGATGAAGAAACCGGATGCAAGCGTATTGGAAATTGCCGACAGTCGGGATGATCTTCAATCCAACCTGACGGATGTTCGAACCCGGATACAGCAAGCACAGGATAAATTCCCGAAGGACGATCAATACTGGTCCACACATCGTGATAAAAACAATAAATGACTATGACTTTTAATCAGTAATCTCTTGTATAACGAACTCATGTTTGGTATAATTTATATGAAAACATACGTTCGGGAGGTTGTTGATTATGGCTAAACAAGAAGCAATAAGCTTCATGGA
>JAAYJG010000451.1 GCA_012523055.1 Ruminiclostridium sp.
CTGCATGCACAGCTCGCCAAGACCCACATCGTTGCCCGCCTTATATTGCTCATAAACAGCAGCGCCCATCTCATGAAAGATTTTGTTAATCTTTTCCTTCTCCTGGGAAATGCTCATATTGATTTTAGTGGTCTCTACCATGTCACTGGATTTTTGAGCAACGTTCTTACCGAATTTTTTCAGATCGTCCATGAATGCCATATGTATCCCCTCCTATTTACAAATGTATAGACCCATATTATAAGAATATAATTAATTTCCGATAAAATCAAGTTCGTCCTGTGTATAATACAAATATTTATTCAATTTCCCAGTGCTTAAGAACCTGGTTCCATATGGCGGCAAGGGTTCAAACCCCTGATTACAAAGCCAGTGTGACAGCTTAAGGAACCGTAGTATTTCCCGCCAGCCTGGCTTTATAGAAGCCGTATTATGCGTTTCTTTTCCGCAGCATCGAATCCTTTTGAACCGGTTGATCCAGCTTTATTTTTAAAAGCATTTGCGGATGTGGCGCGCTGGTGATCAAGTTATCCTCCATATCCCACATTTCCCCGATGGTCAACGGGATATCAAGGCCATTGGGTTGAACGATTTCAACCTCATCGCCCTTTAAAATTCGGTTGCGCTGCTCGATCAACAGCGTCCCGTCCGACTCGTCATAACCCCTGACGACACCAACAAATTCCCATGTCCTGATATAGGTGCTGGTGCCGTAATTCTGGCTTTCCGGGCCTGGTTTATCTACAAAGAAGCCGGTGGTAAAGCTTCGGTGGCTAACCTTTGATACTTCCTGAAGCCATCGAGGTTGTAAAGTATAATGCAGCGGATCTGCCAAATAAGCATCCAACGCCATACGATACGCCCGCACGATGGTCGCGACATAGAAAGCGCTTTTCATCCGCCCCTCAATTTTAAAGCTGGTGACGCCGGATTGCACCAGCTCAGGAATATATTCCATCATGCACAAATCCTTAGAATTGAAGATAAAAGTGCCGGTGTCATCCTCTATAACAGGGAAATACTCTCCAGGCCTTTTCTCTTCCACAAGATGGTATTTCCAGCGGCATGGTTGCGCGCAATCTCCTCGATTGGCATCCCTGCCGCACATGAAATTGCTTAAAAGGCACCTTCCGGAATAAGAAATACACATGGCCCCATGAACAAACGCCTCCAACTCAAGTGTGGGAAGCTCGTGATGAATGACCGCAAGCTCTTTGAGAGAAAGCTCACGGGCGGCAATAACTCTTGCCGCGCCCTGCTTTTGCCAGAACCTCGCACTGTGGTAGTTTGTCACGTTCGCCTGGGTGCTGATATGCACCGGCAGCTCCGGGCTTGTTTGTCTCACCAGCGAGAACACCCCGGGGTCTGAAACGATGACCGCGTCGGCGCACCATTGCGCCAGGGTTCGGATATAGCTTTCCATGCCGGTAAAATCCTGGTTATGGGGTAATGTATTCATGGTCACATAGACCTTTTTATTTTTTTGATGCGCGTATTCCAAAGCCTGCTTCAGCTCATCCGGGGAGAAGTTTCCCGCACCGGCCCTTAACCCAAAGCGCTCTCCGGCAAGATAAACCGCATCTGCTCCGTATAAAATGGCCATTTGCAGTTTTTCCATATCTCCTGCAGGGGCCAGCAATTCAATTGACATTCGCTTCCTCCATCCCATCCGTTAACCTTTGAAAAAAACATGAATTCTATGGCAAAACATCTTTTCACTCGTCTGTAAATAAGGCTGTTTTACACTATAACCTGACCACCGGTGTCTACCTTTTAATCGAAACAGCCATCCCGTCCCCAATGGGGATAATACTGGTCAACAAACCCTCATCGGTCATCAACGCATCAATATATGCTTTTAACCTTACCGTAATCGTTCGGTGCTTGTGCTCGATAAAGCCTTCCTTCGCGACCATACCCCTGTAAAGAATATTATCTGAAACGAGCAAACCACCGGAGTTTAACAAGCGCAGACAATGCGGAAGGAACTCCGGATACTGCCCCTTTGCGGCATCCAAAAAGATGAAATCAAAAGGCTTTTCCAGGCATTACATCGCCTGCGCAGCATCTCCCCGCAGCAGTCTGATGAATCTGTCAAGGTCTGCCCGACGGATATACCCGTCGGCTTCATCCGCTCTGTCCTCGTCAAGCTCGATTGTATCCAGGAACCCTGGCCCATCAATCACTCTGGCCAGCTGTATGGATGAATATCCGATTGCAGTACCGATCTCCAGAATCTTCTTCGGTTTTGAAAGAGTGCATAACACCTCCAAAAGACGGGCAGATTCCCTTTGAATAACAGGAATATGCCTGCCGCGGGCATACTCCTCCATTTCCATCAGCAATGGATCCCGCTGTTCTGTCACGGCATACAGATAATCGAGTATATGAGGATAATGAATTTCATTTTCCAAAGGTTCGTTCCTCCCGGAAGCTTGAAAAAAGAAAGAAACCAGAGTTTAATTGCAGGCTCCGGCTTCTCATGTTTTCCAACCAAAGTGGGCTACGCCCACAACCCAACAGCGGTACTCACAGCTGCAAAACATTAAATTCTTGTTTTAATTTGATGTTTTGCAGCAGTAAGCTACTATCAGCTTTAAGCTCTATCTCATCCCGTACGCATCCAGATCGCGGTTATGCCCGGTAAGGGTTTCGTTATAAATAACGGTTCCATCGGGCGGGGAGAAGAAGAAATAATAGTCGGTATCTTCGGGATACAGCGCCGCCTCGATGGCATCGGCTCTCGGGGAGCATATGGGACCCGGTGGAAGGCCCTGATGGGTGTAGGTGTTGTACGCGCTGTCTATTTGCAGATCCTTGAAGGTGACCAGCTGGATTCTGCCCAGCCCTGCCATGATTCTGGCATACTGGATGGACGCATCGGTTTCAAGATATGGGAAGCCTCTGCTGTTTAGCCGGTTATGAAACACACTGGAGATCTTTTTGTAATCCTCCAGGTATTTCGCTTCCATTTCGATGATGGATGCCAGTGTGACCACCTCATCCACGGTCATACCCAGTTCCCCGGCCCGCAGGTACCATTCGGCCTTGAAGATGGAATCAAACTCGGACAGCAGCCTGTCAACAATCTCTTCTTCCTTCCATTCCAGATCTATCTGATAGGTATCGGGATACAGGTAACCCTCAAGGGGATAGGTGCGATCGGGTACATCTTCAAGAAACTTATATTTTTTGATCTTCGTCATGCACAGGGATTCGAACCTTTCGCGATCCACCATGCCTCTTTCGGAAAGATAATCCAACGTCTCGATGACCGTAAACCCCTCGGGAACACGCATGTCTTTCGAGGGACTTGCCAACGGGTTGTTGGTTAAAACCAGCATCAGCCCTTCGTAATTCAATTCCCTGCTAATGATATGCTTGCCTGCTTTATATTCTCCGTTGTAACCGTTTAATTCCGAAAGGAACTTAAACAGCCACGGATATTCCACAAAACCTTCCTTGTGCAGCAGCTCGGCAATGTCTGTTGCAGTATAGCCTTCCGGGATTTCAATTTCAACCTGTTGTTCCTTTGGTATTACTATCGTTCCCGTTTCCACATATTCGAGGCCGTATTTTGTTAAGTAGTTATAAGATATATAGCCCGCGGTTAAAAACACAACCATGCAGATCACTACAAATATAAGGAATCGTAAAAACCATCTTTTCTTTTTCTTTGTCGGTTCTTTCATTGTTCTACCTTCCCACAGCGTTCATGGTACATGGTGCAATGCTGTGTTTATGTGACAACTTTTATTTCAAGCTTCTTGTGCGACATCTTTCAGCTTCGTTCAAACTACCGCTGTGACATGCTTTAATCTTCGTTTAAACTGTCACTGTAACATGCTTTAAGCTTCGTTTAAACTGATATTACGCAACTAGAAGCTCCTTTTACGACATCCTTCATGCCTCGCCTAAACTGGTTTTCTTCCTCTCCTTGGCCCGCAGGCTTGCGTCGAGTACTTTTTTGCGTAAACGGATAGTCTTTGGAGTAACCTCTACCAATTCATCCTCGGCAATAAACTCTAAACAGGCTTCAAGGCTCATGATTCTGTGAGGAACCAGCCTCAGCGCCTCGTCTGATCCTGAAGCCCTCATGTTTGTGACGTGCTTTTTTTTGCACACATTAATGACCAGGTCATCCGCTCTGGAGCTTTCACCCACGATCATTCCCTCATAGACCTGTTGACCCGGTCCGATAAACAGCACGCCCCTGTCCTGTGCGTTATATAAACCATATGTGACCGCTTCGCCGTCTTCCCAGGCAACCAGCGAGCCACGGGTTCTGCCCCTGACATCGCCCCTGACGGGCTCATAGCCATGGAACACATGATTCATTATACCATTTCCCCGGGTATCCGTCAAAAATTCCGACCTGAACCCGATCAGCCCTCTGGCAGGAATCGTGTATTCCAACCTGGCCAGACCCTGATCCGATGCATGCATGTTGGCAATCTCACCCCTTCGGGCACCCAGCTTTTCCATCACCGTGCCCATATAATCTTCGGAGACATCAATGATCAGGTATTCAATGGGCTCCAGTATTTGCCCATCGACCACCTTTGTGATGACTTCGGGCTTGGAGACCTGGAATTCATAACCTTCCCGCCGCATCGTTTCGATCAGGATGGACAGGTGCAGTTCGCCCCTGCCGGACACCTTGAAGCTGTCGGGGGAATCCGTTTCCTCTACCTTCAGGCTAAGGTTTGTTTCCTTTTCTTTAAACAGCCTTGCACGCAGATGTCTGGAGGTGACATAGGTTCCCTCGCGGCCTGCGAAGGGGCTGTTGTTTACTACAAATTGCATGGAAATAGTGGGCTCATCCAGATCGATAAAGGGCAAGGGCTCGGGATGCTCCGGCTCACAAACCGTCTCACCGATGGTGATATCTTCAGTACCGGTTAAGCATACAATTTCTCCGGCTTTAGCCTGATCAACGTCCATACGCTTCAGGCCGGAAAAAATTTGCAGCGTTCCCGCCTTGATGGGCTCACAGGTTCCGTCCTTTCGGCATACAACCAGGTGCTGCCCCTTGGAAATAGTACCTCTTTCAATCCGGCCAATGGCAATTCTGCCCACATAATCATCATAATCCAGAGAAGAGATCAGCAGTTGAAGGGGTTCGTCGGCATTACCCTTTGGTGCGGGAACATATTTGATAATGGTATCAAAAAGTGCCGACAGATCATCGGCATCTTTCTGTGAATCCGTAAACGCAACGCCATCCCTGCCCGAGGCAAAAATATAGGGAAAATCAAGCTGTTCCTCACTGGCTTCCAGTTCGATGAACAGATCCAGAATTTCGTCGATGACTTCTTGCGAACGGGCTTCCCGACGATCGACTTTATTGATCACCACAATGGGTTTCAAATTTAGTTTCAGCGCTTTTCTTAGCACAAACCGGGTTTGGGGCATAGGACCTTCAAAGGCATCCACCAGCAGCAGGACACCGTCGACCATTTTCAGAATCCGCTCCACTTCGCCGCCAAAATCGGCATGACCCGGGGTATCTACGATGTTGATGCGCATCCCCTTGTAAGAAACGGCTGTATTTTTTGACATGATGGTAATTCCCTTTTCTCGTTCGAGATCGTTTGAATCCATCACGCGTTCCATTACTTTTTCATTTGCCCTGAAAATACCGCTTTGACGCAGCATGGCATCCACCAGTGTGGTCTTGCCATGGTCAACATGGGCGATAATTGCAACATTTCTGATATCATTACGAACAGCTGTCATTCTTTCACTCCCCTAACATCACTTTTCCCATTCTAAACTGATGTATAAGGGATTGTCAATAAAAATCTTACCCTCTGAACAGCAACCCTCTGAACATACGAGGGGGACATTCCGCAAAAAGCATGACCCGCGAAGCAGCGGCTGGTCGTAAGCTAAAGCTTGGCTGGTCGTATGCTAAAGCATACTGCTCGCCCATGCGTCCTGACTGCTCGCCCATGCAACCCGGGTGTGTCCCCCGGTTCTCTTACCCTCTGAATAGCAATCCTCTGAACAGAATTCGTTTATGTAAATACATCGCACGCCCTGACTTTGCCTTTACCTCCCTGGTGAAAGCAAAAAGCCTTCTTAAGGAAACCTTATCCGGCGTATGCGCTCCAAATCGGACGTTGTAAAACATCTCCACCATTTCGGCCATGGTCATATGAATTAGCTGGAACCTCTCATCCACGCGCTTCGCAAAGTCTTTTGGTGTTTCCCCCAGCTTGCTGACGCACCCCACCTGACTCAGAAGCAGAACCAAATACCGATAAACTGCGGGTACGCTTTTTTGGGCCGGCAGCAATCGAAGAACAAGAAAATGCAGCAGCGCGGCTATCAGGTTCAGAAGCAGGACCCCCGCAATGACAGCGCCTGCCCAAAGAAGAACGGTGACAGCCTCAACACCGGCTCTGTTATTAGCGACGATATCATAATCCATAGGAAGATTGCTTGGCATATATAGATATTGATCAGGAATTTCCGGCGGCAGCTCTTCGTAATAACCTGTCCCGTCATTGTCTTGCAGTGATACGAGGAAATTCATCGCCCCGGCATACGGGGGAGTCGGTTCAAAAGTGATCCAGCCCACACCCTCCAGATAAACCTCCACCCAGGCATGAGCATATTGGTTGGTCACATGATAGTAACCATTTTCGTCAGGTGTTTGAGGCATAACAAAGCCTTCTACATATCGGGCCGGTATTCCTGCCGCTCGTGTGAGGATGCACAGAGCACTGGCAAAATACGCGCAGTAGCCTTCCTTGCCCGTAAACATGAAATAGTCCACAAAATCCTGGTTTTGCGGCAGAACCCCCGGTGTGAGTGTATAGGTGAAATTCTCTCTCAGATATTTCTCCATGGCAAGAACCTTGGAGTATGTTGAAGGTTCAGATTCTGTTAAATCTGTAGCCAAAGTCAGCACCCGCTCAGGAATGGTTCCAGGCAGTATTGTGTAACGGTTGTATATATCATCACGGTATTTTTCCAACTCACGGTAGACCTTGAGGAAATCGTTCATTTCGCTTCTTGTAAGTTCCGCGTCAGCAACTCCATACTCCTCCATGCCTTCAAGAAAAGCGTCGTTTGCTAAGCGAAAATTCCGGTACAGCCCGGGGCTGCTCGAATTGTAGTACCGTTTTAATGTCTCCATGCCATAAGCTGGTTGAACATAGTTATAATAATATTCACTGTCCCGCGCAAGCCTGCCATCGCCTTCGAAGATCCCTTCCGGGCTTTCTGTCAGCCTGACACCAGGCAGCCCGTTAATGGGCACATAGGTTTTCAGGGGGGTAAACAAGGTTCTGGTTCTCACTTGCAGATGTCTTACAGATATAGACTGCTCCGGGTGAAGCTTGCCTAAAAGCTGAGGCCTCAGACTAGACCGTATGAAATCCATATATTCTGTCGGATTGGCTTTTGCGGTATCCAAAATACGGGCTTGTTTCACTTCATCATTCACTTCACTGGAAAATACGTTCACCAGGCTATCTTTCGCTGCATCTCCTGCTGCCAGTTCGAAGGAATAGATGGCTGAGCCCTTCTGAACATAGATCGTCTGCTCCCCCCCATCTTTAGATGAGTATGTTGTTTCTATGTACTCGTCGGAAGAACTCTGCTCTAAATACTCCCGGTATTGCCGCAAGTTGAAAAGACTTAGCGAGGCGCCGCCAGCCTTCCATCCATATTGCATTTCAAGAAGATCCATGGCACGATCAGTTGTATCTGCCAGTTCTTCCTGTTCTGTCCTGATCCAGCCCGAGCCTGTATACTCATCATAAACCGCCCCACGCAGATAAACACGGGTCGGTGACTTGACGACCATCACCGGAGTATAATCGGGATATACCGGCCCGCCGAGACGTTTGGGATCTCCAAAGCCCGTATTCGCCAGCGTAAATTGATCATAACGATCCACGTTATACTTCTCATGAAGCGTCCAGTACCAGATGTTGATTTTTTCATCAAGCCAGGGCCATTTCAATGGCACATTCTTTACGGTAAAAGCGGAAGCAACCAGAAGAATGAGCAGGGCAACAGGAACGAAAAAGACAATGGTGTTTGTTCCCAGGGGCATCTGTTTCCTGTCGGAATCTTTTTTTCGGTAAAGGATATATTTGTAATGGATAAAGCAAACAATCGCAACCGTAATGAAAATATAAAAAGAGGTTTTGTCCACATGCCTGAACATCGACCAAAGCGCGATGAAAAGACCGGCCCCGGGAACGATTAAGAAATAAAAACGCAAACGCGGCACAAGAAGGTAATAAACAGGGATGGCGAGCACCAGGGCATACAACACAACGGTCCACAACAGCAACGCATCTGGTATCGTTTTGTTGTAATAGCCTGTACTGATCTGCACAAATGCTTTTCCCAGCGCGCCAATAGGCTGAAAGATTTTTTCAAGACCTTCAGAACTTTCTGCCAGCAGAACATAAACGGTATAGCCAACCCCCAGACCAATCCCGGACAAAAACACAATGTGGCCGGGACGTGTATCTGCCAGGAACAAAACCAGAATTGCAGCAAAAGAGAGCAAAAGCATCTGCCAGGCTTTTACTGGGATATGCATGGGAATCAGCACTGATCTATAGATAGCAAAATGATAGAATACCCCGATAAACCCCAAACACAAAAGATCCCTGAAGTTTTTTTTCATTGGAAATCTCCCTTTCATCCAGCCGCTGTTTTGTCTTCGTCAAAGATTTTCATGTTCTTGATAAGGTTGACCACCCGGATACCCATCTCGGGCATTTCTTCCTGAAGCGCTTTTTCAACCTCTTTCTTCATATCGCCCTCTGACACCGCACAATAAAACAGGGATACATCATGACCGTTAACATTCATTTTGTGCAGGCTATCTAGATGGTTCTCGTCGATGACCGGAGAAAAAACCATCACGCTTTGCCTTTCGGGCATGCTGTCGATGAAGTAATTCATCACTTCTCCGAAAGAAACCTTTTGATCAAAGGGCATGAAGGCCAACAGCTCATAAAGCTGATCAAACCCGTTCATATCGGCGTATTCCAGTGTAACCTGTTCCTTTCTGAAAAAGCAGAGCTTCAGAACGATATTGGCACTTAGAAAAACCCTGGCCATGGAGACAAGAACCTCGATGGTTCTGTCCTCGATGTTCAGCACTTCTTCAGACTCTCCCTCGATCTGTTCAAGGTTTACAAGCAACCAGAACTCTTTCTCCGAGGAAGCATTGGTTTCCTTGGTAAGCCATTTATTATATTTGGAAGATAGCTTCCAGTGTATTTTTTTCAGACTGTCCCCATACATATACTCACGGATGTCCCTTATTTCGGTATGGCCGCTGTTTTTGTTCTGGGACAGGTAATCATTTTCAGAAATTCTCATATAGGGAATGTCCATCTCGTCCATGGGCAAAATGCGCGGAAATACACGGATCAGTTTCGTCTCACCCGGCAGGTACTTAAAGCAGAACAGGTTCAGGAAATCCCGCACCTCGATGTGAGATATGCCGATTTTATATTTTCCCCTGTAAAGGATCGGTACGTTAAAGTTAAAGTCCTGCCGACTGAAGGGCTTTAATGCAAGGTGCTCATTTTTCATTCCCTTGATCAGCATCCGGCCTTCCATATGCATGAATATGGTGAAATAGGGAATATACAGCGGAGTTGGGTTATGGATGCTCATGGTGTAATCGAGAACCTCTCCTTTTTGATATTCCCGCTTGTTCATGTTCTCCCCATATCGAAAGGTGTTGTAGATGACCAGCAGATAAATGAATGAGACTACAGGCAGCAACAGCACTATGTAAAAAAGTGTATACGGAAGAAACCCTCCGTCAAAATAGATGTAGATAAATGATAAAACGAATATGATGATATATTCAATTCTGTTTCTTTTCATGCCTGCCTCCGTGGTTTCCATCAGGATGAACACTTGCCGGAAGTTCCGCCATTTGTTATGTTCCCCGCTTATCGCTGCAAAACGGGTATGGTTCAGGTTTCAATGCATTCTTTTGTCACCGCGGTTTTCCAAAGTCTGTGGACCTGAACGGGAACCCTGACTCTTCACAAGCCTGTGGGCTTATACAGGAACCCTGATTTTTTACAAGCCTGCGAACCTATATGTGAACCCTGATCTTTCATAATCCTGTGGACCTATACGGGAACCCTGATTTTTGCCAACAAGTCGGTGAGGACATTTTCAGCTGAAATCTTGCGGATACGTGCCTCCTGCCTCAGGTTTATGCGATGTGACAATACAGGGACCACCAGGCTCTTCACATCATCCGGCGTGACATAATCCCTGTCATTGAACAGCGCCAACGCCTGTGAAGCCCGCATCAGATAAATGGAAGCTCTGGGGCTGCAGCCCAGCAGGACATGCTCCTGCCTGCGCGTACTCTGTACGATTTCAACAATATATTCTCCGATAGCCCTTTCCACATGGATGCTGCGCACTTGTTTGCGAAGCTCGGTGATTTGCTCGCCGCTGGCCACTGCCTGCAATTCGTGCAGCGGATTTTTCTCGCGGAAGCGGAAAAGAATGTCCACCTCTTTTTCCATATCGGGGTACCCCATGGTAACCTTCATTAAAAAGCGATCCAGCTGCGCTTCGGGCAGTGGATAGGTTCCCATGTATTCTACGGGGTTTTGTGTGGCAATGACCATAAATGGGTCGGGCACGGTATAGGTTGTGCCGTCGACAGTTACCTGTCTTTCTTCCATGACCTCAAGCATGCTGGCCTGGGTTTTCGGTGAGGTGCGGTTAATTTCATCGGCCAGGATGATATGGCTCATAATACTGCCTTTTCGGTATTCAAATTCACTGGTTTTCGGATTAAACATGGAGAACCCGGTAATGTCGGAAGGAAGAATGTCCGGAGTAAACTGAATACGGTTAAAGGATACTCCGATAGATTTTGCCAGGGCGTATGCCATCGTCGTTTTTCCGATACCCGGCACATCCTCGATTAACACATGGCCACCAGCGGCAAGTGCTACCACCATCAGCTTTGCCGCACCGCTTTGACCCACCATGACCTTTCCCATATTTTCGACAATCGTTTGCATGACAGATTTGTTATCCATTGTATATACCCCCGTTTTTCAATATGACCTGTGCGGGAAAGCTTGTACAACAAAAATCTGCTTCCCGCTATTACATATCTTTGCTTGGTTTCTCTTCTACCGGCCAGGAATATTTCCTGAACCAGTAAACACGCGGAAATAAAAAAAGAACACCGGAAGGCCATTGTTCATAGCCTTCCTTTTTGTATATGGAATATTTTATCATAAAGGTATATGAGCATACATCAGCAATATTTAACGAAAAAGATTTGATATTTTTGTATCCATCATTTATTTTCAAGCCAAGCGGTTGACGATCTGTTTGAAGTGATTTCCTCGTTCCATGAAGTTTGGATACAGATCAAAGCTGGCGCTCGCCGGTGACAACAGCACGACATCGCCGCCGCGGGCCAGTTCATAGGCCTTTGCGACTGCTTCTTCCATAGTCTTCACCCTTTCAATGGGCATCGGCCGAACACGGCTTTTCCCAATATAGTCCATGTACGCCTGTTCTATTTTATTGGCTGTAGCACCTATCAGAACCAATGCTTTCGCCCGTTCCTGCAACACCACACCCAACTCGTCATAGCAAAGCTTTTTGTCATATCCCCCTGCAATCAACACCACATTGCCCGGGAAAGCACTGATGGTGGCAATTGTCCTGGTGGGGCTGGAACCGATGGAATCATTGTAAAAGGATACCCCATTGATGCTGCGGACAAACTCTGCACGGTGCTCGACACCGGCAAAGGTTTGAGCCACATGTCGAACCGTATCCAGGCTGACTTCCGGGATCACCGCCAGCATTGCGGCCATGATATTCTCTGCATTATGCATGCCGGGAAGCCTGATGTCACTTAACGGCATCACTTCCTGTTCGGTTTCGTGATCTCTGAAAATGATCCGGTCATTTCTCACAAAAGCGCCGCAAGCGCATTCCTGACGGCTGCCAAACAGTGACAGGGATGCCTTGACCTCTGGGATAAAGCCCCTTGTTGTGGGGTTGTCGTAATTTATGACAATACGGTTATTTGCGGTCTGGTATTTAAAAATGTTTTTCTTGGCGTCAATGTACTCTTCCATGGATTTATGTATGTCCAGATGATTGGGTGTAACATTGGTGATAACCGCAACATCAGGGCTTTGGTGCATGGTGTGAAGCTGGAAGCTGGATAATTCCAGAACCACCCTGTCTGCTTCATTCATTTCATGAACCCTGTCCAGAAGCGGGGTTCCGATATTTCCGCCCAGATAGCAGGAGTAACCCTGTTGCTGAAGCATCTCATAAATGAGGGTAGTTGTCGTGGTCTTTCCGTCACTGCCGGTTACCGCATAGATAAATGCAGGGCACAGCTTCATGAAAACTTCCATTTCCGAAGTAAGCTCCGCGCCTTTGTTGATTTCCCGTTGAATCTGTGGCAGATCAAAGCGCATGCCCGGTGTCCTGAAAATGACATCAAACCCGGACAGATTATCCAAATACCCTTCCCCCAATGAAAAATCCACACCCATCGCTTTGAATTCATCAACCGTATTGGAAAAGGCTTCTTCCTCTTTTTTGTCAAATACCGTTACCCTGGCACCCCATTGGATCAGGGTTTTGGTCAGAGGCCTGTTGCTGATACCAAACCCCAGAACCGCCGTACGCTTTGCGTGTATCATTTCCTTATATGCTTCCAATGCTTTGTTCAATTGCATTCCGCCTTTCAAACCAAATCAAGACCACTCCAATAAACACATAGGAAAGATTTTGCAAAGCAAAATCCCCGGTTATGCGGGCGTGTAGCCCACTGGAAAACGCTCAGTAAGTGACAAGTTAACCAACCTGCCAAAGGTCTCGCTAAATCCTATTATACATTAAAAGCCAGTATGAAAACAGTTTTTCCGAAATCACAATTGATTTTCAGTGCTTCCTTCGTAACAGGTCAGAAAGAATCTGCTTGCCAGCCTGAACGAAGTGAAGAATCCTGGTTCAAGCTCTTACGCTTTAGCAAAAAGGTTCTTAAAGAACGCGTTGATTCTGCGAAATAGCAATTCTAGCCTTCCGGCCCTTTCAACACCATGCACTGTTGATACCGGAACCGAGGCTTGAGCCTGTCCGCGATGATAGATAATATATTCGCCCACAACAGTATCCGGTGTTATAGGTGCAGTTAACACCTCTGAATTCATTTTTAGTTCAAAGCTCAGTTCTGCTTTGGAGTGGACAGGGATAAAAACTGTGGCGCTTTGATCAAGCTTCAATGAAACAGTTTTCTCCTTACCCTCCTCTACTACAGCAGTTCCAGCCATGTCACCAGCGGTTACGGCATCTGTGAACTCGAAGGTTTTGAAACCATAATTTAAAAGCTCCTGTGCCACCTGAAACCTGTGATCCTCTGACGTAGCGTTCAGTACCACGGTTATCATTCGGGTTCCGTTCTGCTGCGCCGTTCCCACCAAACAATACCCTGCTTCGTCGGTCCATCCGGTTTTCAGGCCATCAGCCCCCGGAAACCTGCCAAGCAACGGGTTTCTGTTATATTGCAGTATATTGCTAAAGGTAAACTGCGTCATGGACTCAATTTCAAGAAGGGCAGGGTACTTTTCTAAAAGATGCTTCGTTAACAACCCGATGTCACGGGCACTCATATAATGGCCTTCGGCGGGCAGACCAGAGGCATTTTGAAACTGGGTTTTTGTCAAGCCCAGTTCCTCCGCTTTACTGTTCATCATTTGAACAAAGCTGCCTTCACTGCCATAAAGATACTCGGCCAGCGCCACACAGCCATCATTGGCTGAAACCACGGAAATGCCTGTGACGATATCCCTGTATGGAACCTTTGTGCCCACCTCCAGAAACATTCTGGAGCCTTCCATCTTCCAGGCCTTTTCCGAGATGGGAACAAGCTCATCCCATTTCGCCTGGCCCTTTTCAATGGCTTCAAAGGCCAGCAGCAAGGTCATCAGTTTTGTGATGCTTGCAGGTGCTTTTGCGATATCGGCTTGCTTTTCATATAGTATTTTTCCTGTGGAAGCCTCCATGAGCAGCGCCGAACCTGCAGAGGACTCAAACTGAGCCAGAGACGGCAATTGAAGGGAAACCAGCATCATGAAAACAGACAGAACAACAGATAAAACCTTCATGCTTTTTCTCATTCGTAAATAACCCCCCAAATTAATGAAATGCGATATTGCAGGCAGCTATATAGGAAGCCCAGTATCTGTACGAAAAGGAAACCCCGTCATCAACTCTCAGGCTTTGCACAGAAGCCTAGGCTTCTGTGCAAAAATGAACCTCATTTCCGCAGTACCATACGGGTAAAGCCCATTAGCCCCTCAACAACTTTATGTTAACATTTACGCATTGGGGTTCTCAAATGTAAATTCTGCTAGTTTCCTACGGAAAGCGAGTTTACAGATATTGAAATGAGTCGAAAATAATTGGATTAATGACAGAGATGATTAGCAATAATACGATAAATTATTGCCACTTGGTCAATAAATTCCGTAGGTATACGCTATGATTATATCTATTCCCATCGGGTCACACATCACACATTTTGGATGAGATCCCTGACTACTTCACCTGCGATAATTAGACCTGCCACAGACGGAACAAAGGATATGCTTCCGGGAATTTGCCTGCGATTCGTACATTTCTTTTCCGCCCCTTCGGAGCAGACAGTTCCGCTTGTATAGTCATCCTCTTCTGCTGGCACGGGCGTAATGGGTTGCTCTTTGGAATAAACCACCTTCAACGATTCAATGCCGCGTTTTTTCAATTCCCGGCGCATGACCTTTGCCAAAGGGTCCATGGAGGTTTTATAAATGTCCGTCACCTCAAACCGGGTGGGATCAAGCTTGTTGCCTGCACCCATAGCACTGATGACAGGAATTCCAAGTGATTTTGCCCGTACAATCAAATCAAGCTTTGCCGTTACTGTATCAATGGCATCTACAATATAGTCTTCGTCCCCCTGAAAGATTTCCGTTGCAATATCGGGCAGATAAAACCGTTTTATGGCTGTAACCTCAGCCCTGGGATTAATTTCAAGTACCCGTTCCCGCATGACCTCCACCTTTGGTCTGCCGACAGTTTTTGAGGTGGCATACAGTTGTCGGTTGATGTTTGTGATACAGACCAGGTCATCATCTACAAGGATAAATTTCCCCACACCAGCGCGAACCAAGCCTTCAACAACGAAGGAACCCACACCGCCAACACCATAAACAGCGACCTTGCTGGCCATCAGCTTTTCCAGTGCATTCTTTCCTATTATCAGTTCTTCCCGAGAAAATTCATGCAGCATAACTTTCTCCTTCGCCTTAACCACCCGGATCTGTTTACTCTTTCATTTGTCGGGGCAGGCATCTAAGAGGTTCCAGTATTCGTTATCAGTTTACACAACCCCCAATAAAAAAACAAGACAATGACTTTCTATTTTCCCAGAACACTTGATAACAAAGCATCACAGAGCAGGCAGAACATGCAAATGTGAACAACTTCCGGCCTGTTACACCTGCCAGGCAAGGGCAGTTGTTTATTTTCACAGGTAAACAGGCGCAGCCTGCTGAACGAAGTGAAGGATCTCGCATTATCCTGACAAGATCCTTCGCTGCGCTCAGGATGACATCGCTACGCTCAGATAAAACACATACCTCTGAAGCTACTTATGAACTTATTAGTGGGGAGTGTTAACAATAAGGGGCAGTTTGACGGACAATTTACTGCCAACTTTGTGGCAATGCACCAGAATATGGGTAACTCTAAGGTGGTTTTCGAGGCGGTTTGTCAAGAAAAATCCTATTGACAAACCGCGTTGTCACCTTTATAATAATCATTGTCGCTTGTGACGCGATGCGGAAGTGGTGGAATTGGCAGACTCGCTAGATTCAGGTTCTAGTGCACATCACGTGCGTGGGGGTTCAAGTCCCCCCTTCCGCACCAGTAAAGAAGCGGCTTTCAGGAAACAACTGAAATCCGCTTCTTTCATTTTCGGTGTTTTTTCTAACATTCTTCTAACATAAATTATTTCTCATAGCTCCATCAGACCCCTTTTAACGAATATCTAGATTTTTGCTTATGTCTGTAAGTAATTTTTTAACGGCGGATTTGCTGTAACGGTGTTTTTATAGTTCAAAACAGAAAGAGTGGTTAAGGTTTATGCATTACCACCCTTTCTCTATTTGTTTCAAATATAGCGAAGAATATCTACATAATTAAGAAGTTTCGGTTTGTTTTACATTTTGCAACTAATACTTATTTTGTGCAATAACTGATTACCTTTTCGGCAAAATCAACAGCTGTTTTCTTTGAATCTTCCGTTTCAAATTTTTCAACACCATCGCCTGTATTTTTCTGTACAGCAGCCTTCCCTATATATTTAATTTTGAAGTGATCGCAAAAACGTTTAATTCCATCTTCAAATGGACTTATACCATATTCGAGGTCATAACCACATGTAGCAATTATTCCGCACATTTTCCCTTCCAGCAGACTCGTCCCACGTTGTTTTCCATAATATTTGTGAAGTCCAAAAAACCGGTCAAGCATTGCTTTCATTGGAGCAGTACAATACCAGATAAATATCGGACTAGCTAAAATAAAGCAATCCGCCTTCAAAATTTCTTCTGATATATCGTACATGTCATCTTTTATTGAACAGCCATATTCACCTAATTTGTCTTGGCATTGAAAGCATTCTAAACATGGTGCAATCTTTTTATCATAAAGGAAAATGGTCTTAACTTCTGCTCCTTTAATCTCTAACTCTGTTAAAAATGATTTCAGCAGGGTTGCCGTATCACCGTTTTTTCTTGGACTGCCCATAAAGACTAATATCTCCATTGTTTTCCACCTGTCGATTATATAAATTAAACATAGCAAGTCATGGTATTACCGTAATATTAAGTAACCAAAATACTCGTCACAGCTTCAATAGACAATTTTATCAAATGTAAAATAAAAGTTCAACATGAAACCAACCTTTAGACCCAATATCATAAAATCGTAACAACTTCGCCATTCCCCCTAATCAACAACAATGCACTGGAATCAGCCTTCTTTATAAAAATTCTAAATGACTATGACTTTTAATCAGTAATCTCTTGTATAACGAACTCATGTTTGGTATAATTTATATGAAAACATACGTTCGGGAGGTTGTTGATTATGGCTAAACAAGAAGCAATAAGCTTCATGGA
>JAAYJG010000452.1 GCA_012523055.1 Ruminiclostridium sp.
CAGAAAACGCAGAAAGACGCGCAAATCATAAAAATAAACCTGAATGGTATTGATAGATTTGCCTTTAATGGTTTGCATATAGACTAAGAAATCTTTTAGCACAACAGGCATATCGGTATCTAAAAAACTGTTTGTCATCGGTAAAACTCCAATACAAATAAATCAAATGTTAAAATAAATAAATGAAATACAGGGTTGTCATACAGAGCGCAACGAATTCATGGGTGTTCATTAAAAAGCTTATAAATGCGATCTGAATGAACAATACTGTACAAATCAATCTTATCGTAAAAAGCGGTTTATTTCAAGCGAAAACCTCCTCCTGATTCAACGAAATTATTATTTCGTTGAATTATCACACAAAGAGAATCATCTATACGAACAAACCACCATTACTATCCCCCAGAGCCCGCTTCGGTAGCTATAATGGTTATTATGATGACCATTGGTCCCATCCCCACGCAATTGGTAATCAATAACCGTTTACCTTCAGGATAAAGCCACAATTGCAGCATCTGTCGCGTGATTCTAGGAAAGCAGTGTCTTATGAATAAATCTGCTTTTCCGAACGGTCTCCTAGCTGCTCGCCAGATGTCAGTGTGATTTCATGTCCTTACCGTAAAGTATTTTGTTATAGATAAAGCGGTATCAGCGTTTTGGCTGATACCGCTTTTCTGCTCCGTCGCTGACAGCCTGAAAAGGGCCTTCCCGGTTTTCAGAGAACAGTCTGCCAATGATTAGCTATTTGTCGAATTATCAACAAGCAGCTTACCATTTTTCATAACATACATCGTGTTTCGAATATCCTTGATATTACTCATCGGGTTACCATGAACAACAAGAATATCCGCATTGGCTCCCTCCCTAACGCATCCTATCCATGGTGTTTCCAGTAAATGTGCAGCATTGCTCGTGCAGGAACGGAGAGTTTCTGCATTGCTTAACCCTTCCTCATTCAAGATCTCAAGTTCCCATAGCAAGCTCTGTCCCGCGGGGAACCAATCCTGGCCGGAATCTGTACCGGCAATAATCTTTACATTGGCATCAAGTGCATGATGGAACGCTGCAGTGTGTGTGTCGACGATCTGTAAAGATTTTTTGTACATATAATCCGGTACCAAACCCTTCTCTCCGCGATCAACAAGCCGACGGTAGACACCAAGGGTAGGTACAAGAGGCGTATTGGTCTGTTTCATTGCCTGTGCACAATCTTTATCCAGATAAATACCATGTTCGACGGAATCAATACCTGCTTCAATGGATTCGTATATTGCCTTGGTCACTGTCAGATGCGCAAAACATTTTTTTCCTCGTGCATGTGCTTCATCCACGCCCGCAAAGATTTCCGCCTTACACATCTGCTGGTCGTTAATTCTTTCGGTGGAGGTTCCCGCACCACCCGTGATCATCAGTTTGATCCACTCTGCGCCTTCCATGATTTCCTCGCGGACAGCTTTTCGTACCTCCCACGGACCATCGGCAATATGGTTCCCAAAGTTCCAGCCATGACCGCATGTTGTGCAAATTGGTCTGCCGGGAAGGATCATATGGGGGCCAATAAAATCACCTGCATCGAAAGTATCTCGCAATGCATATGTACCATTATGCCCGTTTGAGTCAACTCTAAGTGTTGTTACTCCGGCGTTGATACAGTTTAAACCGCCAAATACACCACGCAACACAGACGACGCAATTGTTTTTGGTACGACACCGTATTTCTGTTCGCTTGTGATCAAACCGACAAGATTGATATGACAATCAATCAATCCCGGTAACAGTGTCATGCCGGTACAATCTATGGTCATATCGCAATTCTTTGAAAGGTTCTGTTCCGAATATGGGAGAACCGCTTCGATCTTCCCTTCCGTTACAATAAGGATTTGATCTTTTAATAGTTCATCTGCAAAACCATCGAATATAGTTGCATGGATAAATTGTGTTTTTTTCATGTCATCACTCCTATTCCTCAGTATTTGTTATTCAGAGCCGGCTCAAATTCTAACCAGCACTCACTCGATTGACTAGAATTTTTCCATCTTTAAGTACGTACTTTGTGTTGCGGATATCCGATATATTATGCATTGGGTTTCCCCCGACTATCAGCAGATCAGCATTGCACCCTTCCCTTATACGACCGATAAGGGGCTTATCAAGCAGTTCAGCCGCGTTTACTGTAGCACTCCTGAGAACTTCAATATTGCTCAACCCCTCCTCATTCATAATTTCAAGCTCTCTGTGCATGCTTGTACCAAGGGGGAACCAGTCCTGACCGGAATCAGTCCCTGCAACTATCGTTACACCAGCCTTAACGGCATATTTAAATGACTGGGCATGTTTTCCAATAACACTGAGAGACTTTTTATACATATAGTCGGGAACTAACCCCTTTTCACCGCGTTCAACCAATCTGCGATAAACACCGAGCGTAGGTACAAGGCGGGTGCCCTTCTCCGCAAGCATGCATGCTGTGGCTTCATCCATCAGAATTCCGTGTTCGACAGAATCCAATCCTGCATCCACTGCTTCCCGAATTGCCTTGGAAACCGTCAGATGAGCATAACACTTTTTACCCCGTGAATGTGCTTCATCCACGCCGGCACAAATTTCTTCCCGGCACATCTGCTGATCTTCCATGCGTTCGGTTGCTGTTCCCGCACCGCCTGTTATCATTAGCTTAATCCAATCGGCACCAGCCATTATCTCTTCACGGACAGCCTTACGGACTTCCCAGGGACCGTCAGCCACATGATTCCCAAAGTTCCAGCCATGACCGCATGTCGTGCAAATCGCCCGTCCGGGCATAATCATATTAGGTCCTGGGAAACTGCCTTCATCGAAGGCATCGCGCAGAGCATATGTACCGTGATGTCCTGCAGTATCCACGCGGATCGTTGTAACACCGGCATTGATACAGTTCTGCCCTTCAAAGACGCCGCGCAGAGTAGAAGAGGCAATTGTCCTGGGTGTTACTCCATACTGCTGTTCCGCTGTTATCAGCCCAACAATATTCGCATGGCAATCAATCAAACCTGGTGTCATCGTCATGCCCGTACAATCAAAAATCCCCATCTCCTTACCAGCCTTGAACGTCTGAGTATACGGTTGAACGGATGCTATTTTACCTTCAGCGACGATTACAATTCTGTCCTTAAGTAATTCATCACTATCTCCATCAAAAACATTCACATGAATAAAAGCTTTATCTCGCATAATCTCCTCCATATCTTTGATATCTTGATCTGAACAAACACATCTATCGGTTAGTTTATTTTTTACTTGCTTCAACAGCCAAACGTATCTGTGCGCTCGTTGTTGTTTCGGGCAATGTGCAATCCGCGCCAAATATCAGTTTGTCACTGCCGACCTCTTGAATGATTCTTTTCATCTTCTCAATGATCTCCCCTTCCGATCCATTGAGGAGAACACCGGATCGGTTATCGAATCCACCTAAAATAATCTTATCGGGAAATATTCTTTTACCGTCAGCCATGCTGTAGGAACTGTCGTATACCGCCCAGTTCACAACATGTGCAGGATAATCCGCATACATTGGCAGGTTTGGATTGTCTTTGCATATGTGCAGAAACACAATCCCTTCTTTCATCACATTCCCAAGCAGCCTGGTCTCCAACGGCTTAATGTACTGATTGAAGAGTTCCTCGGAAAAACGATGTTTCTCGCCTCCCAAAGCCGCATAATAGATACCATCAGCGCCTGCTTCCAAACACGCAAGGCTTAGGCGCTCAAGGGTCGTCGCGATTTTTTCCAGACCATTGACGACAGTATCAGGATCTTCTTTGAGGTGACATGTAATCAAATTGTTGGGATCTGTAAAATGATTGGGGCCATTTGTCGCATGGCATGCAGAAACCAGAACCCCATGAATTGTTGCCAGAATGAACGTATCTTCTCCCATCCTCTTTCTGAGCATTTTGATCTCTTCTAAAAAATCGTTATAATTGGACTCGGCAATATTCTTTTCCTTGACATCTAACCAGTCTTTCGGAACCGCAATTTTGTTGTCCAACTGATAAAAATGTTCATTCATTATTTTAATAATTGAAACTTGGGTCTCGCGATAATATTTCACGTGTGCATCAATCGATTTCTGTCCGAATTTGACATTGTCCGGGAAGTGCTGCCAAAACCCGCAAGGAACAAATTCGGGACATTCACCTTCTTTTAAGTAACGAATCAATTTGTCTTTTATCATAGCTAACTCCTTAATTCAAATTAATTTTAGTTACAGTATGGTCATTCCTGCAGCAGGTTTTTGTCAGCCAGACGCTAATAAAGGCATGATGGCTATTGATATAGATGACACGCAACATAACTGTCACCTCTCTTTTTTAGCTCCGGTTGGTATTCACCGCATTCGGGCTTTGCATATGGGCATCTCCCTCTGAAGCGGCATCCGGCAGGCGGATTAATTGGACTTGGAACATCTCCGGAAAGGATGAACCTCTCCTTATTTACATGCAGCTTCGGTATAGTGATGGATGACAGTAAGGCTTTTGTATATGGATGAAGTGGGTTTGAAAACAATGTCCTGTAATCGGATACCTCAACGATCTTACCGAGATACATGACCGCAATATGGTCGCTGATGTGCCTGACAACACTCAAATTATGGGAAATAAACAAGTATGTGAACTTATACTTGTCCTGAAGCTTCATCAACAGATTAAGGATCTGAGCCTGTATGCAGACATCGAGCGCCGATACAGGTTCATCCATCACAACAAATGAAGGATTCAGAATCAATGCTCTCGCAATGCCAATCCTTTGCCTGCGTCCGCCATCAAGCTCATGCGGATAGGAATTCAGAAGTCTTTGCTCAAGGCCGACAACATCCATAATCTCTTTGATCCTTTCAATGCGTTCAACCTTATTACCTATTCTGTTCACATGTAGAGAGGTTCCGATCAACTGCCTTACATTTTTCCGCGGATTTAAAGATGAATAGGGATCCTGAAATACAATCTGCATCTCTTTGCGCAGATCTCTCATTTCTTTTTTCGTGCACTTGATAATATCTCTGCCTTTATACCCCACATATCCACCTGTTGGTTCATGAAGGCGTAAAATAGCGCGGCCCGTTGTGGATTTCCCGCATCCGGATTCCCCCACCAGACCCAATGTTTCTCCTTCTTTCAGGGTAAAACTGACATCATCGACAGCGTAAAGCAAACCATCTCTTGTTTTGAAATACTTCTTTAGATTTCTGACGTCCAGTAAAACTTCACTCACCTTGCTGCCTCCATTCATTAAAACGGAAACATCTGACATAGTGGCTTTCACCAATCTGGATATTTTCCGGATAATCTCTTGCACATTTTTCTGCCGCGTAGGGACAGCGCGGATGGAATATGCATCCCTTGGGAAGATTTGTCGGATCCGGTGTTAATCCGGCTACAACCTTCAGTTCATCTCTATCACCGTCGATCGACGGAATGGAATTGAACAAACCTTCGGTATACGGGTGCGAATACCGATCGAATATGTCTTCCACAGTTCCATATTCAACGATCTCACCAGCATACATGATGGCAACGGTATCACAAATATCGGCAACCACGCCTAAATCATGCGTGATTAAAATCATCGACATTTGATACTTCTTCTTCAGATCCTTCATCAGATCCAGCACCTGCGCCTGAATTGTCACATCAAGCGCAGTCGTTGGCTCATCCGCAATAAGAAGCTTTGGATTGCAGGAAAGTGCCATGGCGATCACAACCCTTTGTTTCATCCCACCACTAAACTGATGCGGATAATCGTCGAATCTTTCCTTTTTGATACCGACAACCTCCAACATGTCCTGTGCTCTTTCCCTGATTCCACTGTGGGACATATCTGCATGCAGCGCAATCATTTCTTCAATCTGAGCACCAACAGTCATAACAGGATCGAGAGATGTCATTGGATCCTGAAAAATCATCGCAATATCCTTGCCTCGTATTCTTCGGAGCTCTTTCTTGGGTTGCTTTAACAGATCTTTCCCTTCAAACAGGATCTCGCCACCAAGAATACGGGAAGGGATCTCCGGAAGAATGTTCAGGATGCTTAATGCTGTTGTAGTTTTTCCCGAACCTGTTTCGCCGACAAGCCCCATCGTTTCTCCAAATTCTATGGCAAGGTTTAGATTTCTTACCGCATGAACCGTTCTGAATGAGGATTCATAATCAACGGTCAACCCATTAATTTGCAATAATTGCTTATTACTCATTACAGTCCTCTCAGTCTCTCAGTTTTGGATCGAGTGCATCCCGCAGTCCATCACCCAGGGAATTCAGACAGAACACTGTAAGGGCAATAGCTACCGCTGGAGATACCATCATATAAGGGTAAATGACTATGACTTTTAATCAGTAATCTCTTGTATAACGAACTCATGTTTGGTATAATTTATATGAAAACATACGTTCGGGAGGTTGTTGATTATGGCTAAACAAGAAGCAATAAGCTTCATGG
>JAAYJG010000453.1 GCA_012523055.1 Ruminiclostridium sp.
CAGGCTTTTCATTAAGGGTTCGGGCTGTGAAACAGCTAACCCTTCGGACACTATGGTAAAGGAGTTGTCGGTATGAGAACACCTGTTGACAGATTGGCAGTCCTGCTAATGATTGTGGGAGCGATAAACTGGCTGACGGTCGGGCTTTTCAGGTTTGACTTTGTGGCCAGCATTTTCGGTGGCGTCGATGCATTAGGCAGCCGAATCATTTACTCTCTGGTAGGGATTGCAGGCATTTACAGCATCAGCCTTCTGTTCCGGGAGGCACCTGCCAACGAATAATCCGTGACACTGCCGGCCCCGCAATGAATTTGGAGATCTTGCTCCTGGTAATAAAGGCGCATCTCGTCAAAGAAATGCGCCTTTTGCCATCACTAAATTATTTTGTGAAATAACTTACATTCTCTAATACAGTCTCGGGTTGGAGTAATACATAAAAGCCTTTCAGCTCTAGTTCTTTAAAATCATTAATTCAATTCTGCGGTTTTTCTGTCGTCCTTCCACCGTGCGGTTATCTCCTATGGGTTTAAATTCTCCATTCCCGGCCGCAGTGATCTGCCCCGGCTTGATACCGATGGAATTTACCATATACAGAACGACGTTTGTAGCCCGCTTGGTGGACAACTCCCAGTTCGAAGGAAAGAGCGGCGTATTAATGGGAACGGTATCGGTATGACCGACGACCATGATTTCATTCTCCAGTGAAATCAGGGATTTCCCCAGTATATCTAAGGTGTTTCTGCCGTCTTCCATAATTTCAGCACTTCCGGCTTTGAACAGAACCTGATCATTCAGCCTGACCAGCAGATACTCCCTTTCATCGATGACTTCTATCAGTTCTGACAGCCCCAGGTCAATGATACCGGACTTCATTTGATCCATAGCTCTTTGCATTTTTTCTTTTTTGATGCTTTCGGTATCATCCAGAATAATATCATCGACCGTTTCAACATATTTCTGATTATCAACCTGCTTCTTACCGGTATCATCGGGGTTGACAAAATTCACAGTCAAAATACTTTTTCCCATGTTGCCTCTTAGCTCGCTTCCGTTCCCCTGACCTTGGAATGAACTGCGCAGAGAGTTCGCAAGCTCTTCGTATTTTTGACTGTCGATGGTTGCCATGGAAAAAAGAAGTATAAAAAAACACAGGAGGTTCGTCATCAAATCTCCGTAAGTAGTCAGCCAGTTTCCGGAATCGTCACCGCCGCCTCCGCCTCCCCTTTTTTTCAGTGCCATCTCTTCACCGCCTTATGCTTGCGCCGGTTGTTTATGCTTTCTGTTTATCCTTATCCGCACCTGAATCCTCCCCAACAACAAGCTTTTCATAGTCAGCCCGCTGATCAGGGGACAGGAAGGTCTTCAGCTTATGCTCCATGATCCTTGGGTTTTCACCAGACTGAATGGACAGAACACCTTCTATCATCATTTCCTTGATTCGAATTTCTTCCTCACTGCTTGCTTGCAGTTTCGCTGCTATCGGAACACAAACAAAGTTTGCCAGAACGCTGCCATAAAAGGTAGTCACCAGTGCGAGAGACATGGCTGGGCCGATACTGGAAGGGTCGTCCAGCGATTTTAACAGGTTGATCAGACCAAGCATGGTACCGATCATACCCCAGGACGGGAACTCTGCAGCAAGCGTTTTAAAGATAGCCACTGCTTTGCTGTGTCGTACGCTCATATTATCGAGTTCCAGTTGCATGGAGTCCCGGATGATTTCGGGCTCAACACCATCGACAACCAGTTCCAGCGCTTTTTTCAGATAATCGTCTTTAATATTCTCCTGTCCGGATTCCAAAGCCAGTAAGCCTTCTCTTCTTGCCTTCTGCGACATGTCTACGAGCATCTGAATGGTTTGAAAGGGAGAATCATCCCGCTTTTTAAAGATCTTTGGCATGACCTTTCCAAGTTTTTTTAAGTCATCCATTGTAAAACCAAGAACGGTTGAAGCAATACCTCCGCCCATGGTGACAGCTATCGAGCTTAAACTCCAGAATGAGGAAAGGGTTCCTCCCCCATCGAGCATACCATACAATAAAAAGGCAACACCTAAAATCAGGCCTAACAGGCTGGCAAGATCCATAAATGAAATCTCCTGTTCCTTATTTTGCATCATACTCGGCCGATGTTAAGGCTTTTCCCGAACACCGTTTCCTTGGCCGGATGCTTTCTGTTGTTAAAAAATCAACGAAAAAACATTGCAGCTTCTCTATGGATATATCGTAATAAAATAGCTTTAACTTAACAGCTCAACTTTCCAAAGCATATTGCATTTTTATGCATTCGGATGTATAATCATACTTTAAAACTGTTTGGAGGTGTCCTATGAAGCATTTGTTATGTTTGAACGACTGGACGACGGAAGAAATCATCCATTTACTTGATTTGGCGAGCAAGCTGAAGTATGAGC
>JAAYJG010000055.1 GCA_012523055.1 Ruminiclostridium sp.
ATACTCATGCCGGGCTTATATATGCAATCGGTAAAAGCCTCCGTAATGGTATCCTGAACAATGTTAAAGCAAAGAATAAGGGACAATTTTCTACTCACATTCATAGATGCGAATATTAAGACAACCAGAAGGAAAAGCAGCGGAAAGGCATACTGAGGCAGCTCAGCCACAAAGAGGATAAACATCATAATAAAGCCGGGCAAAAACAATATGTTTATGAACTTGTATATTGCAGATAACCCTTTCAGTTTCACGCTAAATTCTTCATCGGTAAGGCGGGAACCGGCGGATTCGCCGTTTTTCCCGGCTGACAAATCATTGGAGCATTGCTCACAGCGTGTCAACCCGGGGTCTTTAACAGGTGAGCCGCAAAACCGGCATTTGGGATATTGCACGCCGCGAATCTCAACAAATTTCTCTTTATCGTATGACGCAGCTTCGGTTCCTTTGTTTTTTTCCGTCATTGATAGGCCTCTCTTTCTTTACGAATTTCACGGTTGCAGAATGAAGGATTCTCTGCCTTTCTTAAGCTCATTCGTGCTTTCAATTGTAAATTTGGCGAAGGGCTCTAAGTTGGGATATTCGTAAGCCAACAATTCATTTTTATCTCCATCCCACTCAAGATATCCGGAATTTACCGAGACATGGCCCATGCCTTGTGCTTGAAAAAATTTCCACTTCCCGGCTTCAAAAAGGAAGTAATCGGCATCATTGCCGCTGTTTTGATACCAGCTTCCGTCATATTGGGCAAACCCGTCAATTGAAACCCCGGCGCGATGATAACCGTATCCATAGGACAGAACGCCGTTTTTCACAGGTTCAACCATGTAAACACGGTTGCTCAGCTCATCAACAAACTCATATTTTTTATATTCCGCGTCATATTCGATTTTCCCCTTGGCAATAGGCGTCCATTGGCCTTTGTCCGGACTTTGGTGTATCCATGTGCCGTCAACCCGTATTTCCAGCTTTTCATCCTGCAGATTGCCATACCGATGCCATGTACCCGCGGTATTCGATACAAACCGCTCCACCTTTGCGGTATCTCCCGATGAACAACCAGCCAGTGTCAAGCTGATGAAAGCCAAGGCTAGCAAAAAGCTTAAAATCATTCGCGCTAATCTATTCATTTTCGCACCATGCCTCTCAAAATATCAATACGTGAAAATGTTTCCGTCCCCGTCCTTCAAAATACTGCCACCATCATAGATTTCTAATATTATATCCGTATCACCGACAGTAATCGTTAGAATATCGCCGCTGATAGAATAGGTACCTTCAATGGTAATATTCTGTTCGGGCTCGTAGATTTCAACGGTATAGTCAGAGAAGAAATGTAAAATTGTCAAGTTATCGTCGCCATCCAGATAGTATAATGCGTCCGCAATTTCTTCCATATAAGGAGATACGCTTTCGGAATCATTTGATTTGCCGCCGTCCTGGCCATCCGGTATTCTTTCGATTTGGACTGAGAGCAGATTGATAAAAAGGTTGGTATCTTCATACGCGTTATAATCAGGGGCCATGCTTAACCTTAACTCACCTTCAGGTAAACCCCAAAACTCCCTGTCGGCTGTTTCGAATTCAAGCCAGCCACCGGTAGGCTCGAAGGTCATTGCTGTTGTGTTATGGTTTATCCACTCACCTTCCGCTTCGTCCCATTCTGTAAATGAGACGGCTCCCCGGACGGAATTATTTGCAGCTCTCGAATAGGTAACAATCACGTTATAATTTCCGGCTTCGGGTATTACCACACCCCAATACGCGGCGGGAGTATTTTCACATACCCAGTTTTTGAATTGCCAGATAGTCCCTTCGAAATTAACCTTTTCAATCGGTTTATCATACCGGTACGCATCTTCGGCGGTAAGAAACACACTGCCCTCGCTAAAATTAATGCTCTTGAAGTCTGAATCCATAGTATCCGAAGAAGAAGCAACCTCGGGGTTTACACTATCCGGATTTGTTTCCGGACTACCACAAGCGGACAGCACCGTCAGTAAAAGACAAGAGCAAATAATAACGGAGAGTCTGCGTATAAAAGTTTTGTTTTTCATTTTTATTCTCCTTTTCTATAAAACTGTGTAATCATATTCCATATCACTTCTCGGCCTTAAGATGTTTTTTAGCAATAACAACAGCTGCGATTCCGGCGATTAATCCTGCCGATAGAAGGATGATAACCGGAATATTCAACGAAACTTTTTGATATTCGCCGCGGTCAGGCTGGAACAGTATGCCTGCGAGGATGAGGACTGAACACAGAAGAGCGGCAATCCTTCCGACGACGGAGAGTAAAAGTGCATTTTTCCTTTTCATTGTCCACAACTCCTTAATTTATTTTTACGTAACCCTTGTTTATGAATCACCACATTGCCCGCCATGAAATAACGGGCTGTTGCCACGTTGTAGTCTGTTCTGAGATCATCGCATCCGGATAAAACTTCATCAAACACGATATGAGACAATATTTGTGTGTCAGGGTCAAATTGGTAAGAGTGATCTTTTAAGTTCCCTCCTTAATCGACAATAAGGTGATCAACAGTGATTTCATCCTCTGTGAGCATAAAGCAGCTGAGCCATTCTGCCGAATCGGGCATTCCACGCCCGTCGGACCAGGTGACATCCACATGGTAATTCCCCGTGTCCAGCTTTACCATATTCCACATATGTCCCTCGTTTTCACCCGCCACACCGCCCACAGTCACACACCATAGGCCTGCTTTTTGGCATAGGGTCATAAAGCCTCGGGAATAACCCTGACAGATTGAGTAACCTCCCACTATGGAGCCGTAAGCCGTTTTATCCTGCCAGCCGCCTTCAAAAAAATTGTCGTAGTCGGTGACTAGGGAAATGACAGTAGCAAGGTAGCGGTATTGATCATAGGCTGAAAGCCCTTCCGGCATCCGCTCCACAATCCGTTGGCAAACGGCGTCGAATAACTCTGTTTCTTTACGCAACGCGTCAATATTTGCGGGCTCCATATTTACGCCCCCGGGCATGAAATAGCGGGACTCCAATGCGACGGTCATATTGCCTTCTAGCACTTCATGGATAATGAAGTAGTTTTCCAACTCCGGCCAGTCCATCATGATTGCATCGGAAACCAAAAAAACCCTATCCAACACATCATAGCCGTATTTATCAGCAGTATAGATAAACGATTCGAACCCCCGGACTTTTAAAATTAATTCATCATATAAGGCCTTTTCCTCTGCGTTCAGAGTGTCATATACAAGCCGCTTTTCATTTTTTAAAGCGACCGGCGTAAAACCGTCTTGTCTTACCGTGTCCATGATTAAGATAGCCTCATCAATAATTGGGTCAATAATTGCAAGGCTTCCTTTTTCTGTAGGAGCCGGGGAATTATTACCGCTGCCGGAAGAAACGGAAGGTATAGCCGTTGAGCTCTCGGGTTCCTGTGCGGAAACGGTTGATGCGTCCATGCCTTTATCGCCCTTACAGGAGGACAGGCAAAATACAAGAGTAAGTACTGTAATTAAAATAACGATTCTTTTTATTTTTCTCACACCTTTTTTCTTTGATTTTTTCTGTTTTCGGTTATTTACTTTATCGCGTCAACAAAAAGTAACGTGAATACGGCATACACCCCAGGTACAAGCGAGAGAATGCCCAACAGGACCGCCAACACCGTCAATTGTTTTCTTTTTTTCCGGCACGCGGCAAACGCACAGATTATGCAGCCTGTCAACGCCGCGATAAACAATACAACCGCAATCCATAACTCCATTGTGATTCACTCCTTATATGACATTACATTTATTGATCATAACAATTCCATAATTCGAAAATCAGGGCATGCGCAACAGCATAATATAAGGGTAGCAAAAAAAATCCTTCCAATGTGAACTGTTAAGAAATCTTGACAGTTTAGCGAAAAAACTTAATGGCGTTCCGCTATATATAAAATATGGAAAAATGATGCCGGAGGGCTTCGGTAAAATCGGGTACATTTTCAGAAAGGTGCGGTATCAGCCTTTACAGTACGGGCAGAGTGAAAAACGCGGAGGTTCCGTGTCCTTCTTCACTTTCAATCCAGATTGCTCCGCCGTGCTGCTCCACGATATGCTTGCAGATATACAGTCCAAGTCCGGTGCCGGTATCCTGACCGCCGCCGGATTTTTGTTTTTGGCTGTACCGCTCAAAAATCCGAGGAAGCTGTTCAGGATTGATACCTGTACCGGTGTCCTCCACACAGACTGTAATATTGGAACCCTCCCGCCTTGCAGATACGGTAATCAGACCATTTACCGTAAAACGTACCGCATTGGAAATCAGATTGACGATGACCTGTGATATCCGCGCGGGATCGGCGCTGATCGCCGGGAGTCCGCTTTCGATACGGATTTCCAGTCGGTTATGATTCTTATTCAGTATAGGATAATGGGTTTCAATGGCGGTATGGATAATTTCATCCGCATAGCAGCGCACCGGTTCCATGGCCATGCGGCCTTCCTCCATACGGGTCACGTCCAGAACCTGCTTCACCATGAGGGAAAGCCGCTCCGCCTCGGAGGAAATGAGGGTCATCCGGCGGGATACCTCCGCGCCGTCCAGCGTGTCCGGTTGCTGTGCAAGCTGTTTTGTAGTTTGTGCATAGCCGGACATGACTGTCAGCGGTGTTTTCAGCTCATGGGAAACATTCCCCAGAAACTCGGTTTTCATCCGGTTGAGTATTTCCAGCGCGTTCTTTTCCGTTTCCAGCTTCTGTTCCGCTTCTTTAGCCTCCGCCAGCACCCGGTTGTTTATCAGAAACAACGAAACCGTCTGTGCCAGCACAAACACCAGCATGGCGATTTCTGATATGGGCGCGTTGGGACCGTCGCCGAAAATATCGCTGTACATTAAAATGTCTGAAACAGCGGCAATAAAAAAGACCGCGATGCCGTATGTAGCAGCGCTCTGTTCTTTTGTCGGGCCGCGCATATTCCAAAACAGCCCGGCAATACCGGGAACAATACACAAAACAAGCAGCATCTGATAATATTTCAAAACTGAGGTATAGAAAATGGAATCCCCAAGCAGAACACATAGTCCATAAACACAGGAGCAAAAAATCGCCGTATATTGAACGCCCCGCAGAAACCGGCTTGTGGGGTATTGCCCGAGATAAAGCGAAAGAAATATTGTCAGCAACACTACGCTTAAATATTCCAGCATAAATGACAGATTCCCGTTTATGGTAAAGTATGTCCATGCCTGACTTTGCAAGCATTCCCGCAATGCCATGACAACGCAGGACAGTGCGAAATACAGGGTTGCTTTAGTGTGTGAGAGCAGCAGATAAACACCCATAAGCAATACCGCCGCACACATAAACGTGCCTGCGACGGCCATACCCTTTATCCGGTCAGAAGAAAACGGATCAGGGACGGTTCCTGATTTACTCAGGCTCAGTGACCCAAGGGATGCGCCCCTTTTGGCGTGATAGAACTGCGCGATGTGGAGTATGATTTCCATTTTGCCGTTTTGAGCCGCAGCATCAAAAGTGATGTTGTTTTCCCATACCTCGGTATCTTGCTTTGTTTTTCCCGGCCGACCGGTCTGGGCAGTCATGCTGCCGTTTACAAAAACACGCATAGCATGGCGGCCGGAAAGTGAAAAGGTCAGGCGGTATACCGTACTGTTGTCCGGGAACCTCAGAACGAACCTCTGGGAGAGGTAGTTGGCGCGGATTTCTCCGTGGCGGAGGGTGCTTTCGGGAATCGCTTCCCCGGCAGCTTCCGGTGACAGATATGTATTGGGGTAATAGGTTTCTGTCGGAGCAAGACGGATGAGCGTTTCATCCAAGTCCTCAATACCGGTCAGATCATACACGCCGTTTTGCGACCGGACAGTGACACTTTCAGGACTTTTCGGCGGCCTGACCAGCAGCATCAAAGCAAGAACCGTGAAAAGCGCCGCCGTCAGAATCAATGTCAGCCGGTACTTATGTGCGAAAGGTTTGATAGTCGCCACCCCCTTTACCGATCTCTGAAATAATACTCGGAATATTAAAACCCTCTTAAGATTTTGTTTCCTTAAGAGGATTTCAAGATGGAGTAATAGTGAAAAAAGCTTCTTACATCCGCCCAATTATAACAGCATAGGAGAGTCAAATTGGACTTTCTCAGCTTCGCATTATGTTCATTGTACAAATCCATTTATTATCCGCGAGATATTTTCTTCCGTCAAGTCCATATACTGGATTTGAATTTCTGAAGCATTTCCAATGTAAGCGTTGACCCACTCATTATATTCGGATGCATCTATCGGGTGGGTATCGTCATATTGTCCATCTTCCATAATGTAGTAAACAATCCCCGTCCCGCTTTTATCTATATCACCCGGAAACGGATTGTTTTGATCATCTGTTCCCGCGTAATTTTTGTCCCATGCGTCCACCATGCCAACCAATATATAGCTGTCCGAATCCGGCACATACTTATACAAATTGTAGGGCCAAAAGTGGTCGCCCGCGCGTCCCTGATTGTGCGACCATAGCGCTTTGACTATGCCGTTATTATAAAAAGTCAGCGCTGGGTACTCATACAGTTGGGTTTGCAATGCTCCGGCTTCAATGTCATAATCAAATACGTATCCTGCCATCCCTGCGGTAATTGTGGTGGAATACAAAAGTATAAGCTCTTCTTTCCCATCGTTATCAACGTCATGAACGGCAAACTTGTTTTCAGACATATCGCCCAATTGTTCCTCGCCGCCGTCGGTGCCGTCGGGAAGTATATGGTTCTTTATCAGGTTTTCAAGTGAAGTAAAATATGCATGATACATGTCATCAAGGTTATCAATGGATTTATCAGGTTCTGCCGGTATGTCTGTCACCGTTGGCGAGGTAGAAATAGTCAAATCTTCACTATTATCACCTTTATTTACTGTCAGATTGTTGCTGCAAGCGGCAAGTGTCACACATAAAGCCATAGAAAAAATAAGCCTCAATATTTTTTTCATTTTGCAAATTCTCCGTTTCATGTTATGGAATTATTCAAAGTAATGCGCTAATGATTGGCATGTTGAAAGCGGGTATCTGCTTTTTAGCGCATTACTTCGTATAATTCTCTATTCATAATATGCACTACAAATTCCTACTTATTTGTATAATAATACACGCGCTCATAATACCATACTTTTCTACATTAAAAAAGACATAATTTCCCTTTGGCAGAAATCCATGTCTTTCAGGTAGGAGTGGTATTATAGGACTTTTTACAAAGTCCTGATAAAATCAATGGTTTGGGTGGTAGTCAAAAATCAGATTGAGCCGACAAACTCCCTGCTGTGACCTCCGAGGAACAGTACAATATTATCGGCAGGCATCCTACTAAAAATTATACCCATCCGGCGCACGGGAAATTCACGGTCAGGCCTCCCCCTCCGGTCAATGCCGAATGGCTACTTAACAGGCTGCGCTTTCCCGATTATATGCTCGACATGCGCACCGTGGGCAAGCCGGCACGGGCATGGCTCAACGAGGAACATCCAGTCCGGTATATCTTTGCCGCGGAGACGGAGGCCACGGCGGGGAAGGAAATCGTCCAAACACCGCTGCGCCGCGCCTACGATATCCTCATTCACATGCGTTACATCACCGTGCCCTATCCGATCCCGGGGGTAAGGTAGCGCCGAAGTGGAAAGAGTAGTCTTTTATGGGCTTTACGGCATCCTGTACGGTAAGCTGCACCTTATCAATTGAAGCAGCTTTTTCCTTGGCAGAGCTTCCCGGAATAAGCGCTATCGTGTTCATGTCAAGAAAGTCATAGGGAAGATACCGGCATGTCGTATCAAAGATCATGCTGTAGACGGTACATGCAGATAAATAACCATACAGCTTATTGGGATGATAGTGTAAACGGCTGCGCAAAGTGCAGAGATTTCGGCTGTCAATAGTAAGGGTTTCGGCTGCGTAAAGTAAGGAATTTCGGCTGTCAAAGTCAGAACTTTCGGCCGCGTAAAGTAAGGAATTTCGGCTGTCAAAGTCAGAACTTCGGCTGCGCAAAGTAAGGGTTTCCGGCAATATAAAGTAAGGGTTTAGGGTTAATTTACCATAATCAATAAAATAATTCAATTATAATTTGGGAAGGGGGCTTGTGAACCCCACACCCCAAAATAGAAGTTTTTAGATTCAGGCAATCCTAGACAATCCAGTCGCGTATCTTGTCGATGATGCCGCAACAATGCTCTTCTTCAGGAATATTTATGCCATGTTTTTTACAAATATCCAGAAGCAGTTTTATCTCATCCAGATATATTTCGTATAGCTCAGTGGCATCCAAATAAGATTGCACGGCATCCTCAAAGTAATGATTGAGATCTTTGTTTTCCATTTGTAACTCGGCGACATATGATTCCAATTCATCGATTTTGTCCATAAATTCATTGGCTTTATCAAAGCCGGGTGCCAGTGTTGTGCGCATTGCATCATTCATTATGCTCGCCTTCTTTCATAAGATTGTTCAGGATACTCTGTCTCTCTGTAGACCGCCAACTATCACCATCCAGATTGAAAATTTCACAGTGATGAAGCAGTCGGTCAAGGACAGCGGTTGTCACAACAGCATCACCCATAGTCGTTGACCAGGCATCAAAGCCCTTGTTGGAGGTCAGTATGATAGATGTTTGTTGATAAAAATCACATATGAGTTGAAATACCTTGTTTGCTTCCTGACGATCCAGAACAGCATTTCCAATTTCGTCTAGCAGAAGAAGGTCACATGAACGAATTCGCTTCATTTTTGACTTGCTGCGTGCTAAAATATTCTCAGTTCTAAGAAGATGAGCCAGGTTGTTCATGGAAATGAACATGACATTGTAGCCGGCCTCCATGGCTTTATATCCTAAGAAGCAGGCCAAAAATGTTTTACCGAGCCCAGACCCGCCGAGGAACAAGATGTTATACGCTTTATCAATCCAGACAAAACTGCTGCTCAATTCAAGAATCTGGCGCTTTGAAACGCCCTGCCTTCTTCCAAAATCGTATAGATTCAAATCCAATTCTTTATCAAAGGATGGAAGATTGGCAATGCGAAGACGTTTATCCAGACCTGCTTTACGACGGTATTTTAACTCAATGTCTAATATTTCCTCAAGAAATTGGGAATTCGGTTTTTGGGTTAAGCAGTTGTCGAGCATACAATCTTCCAGACAAGCCGCAAGATGCTTCAGATTCAATTCCTGCAATTGAGCCTTAAGAATATCAATCTGCTTATTCATGATGCTTACCTCCACTTGAAACATGTTTCATGTAAGCCTCAGGCAGGGGTTGTACGACAGCCTGTCCGGTTAGCTTGTCGGAAGCAGGCGGTGCTGCGGAGGTTGGGATAGATGCAGATTGAACCGCCATTACTTGCTCCAGAGTTATTTGATGAAACAGGTAATCAGAAAAATCACGAAAGTCATTGGCTGAATATACTTTGCTTTCAAGGCATGCAAGGATGGCTAAACGAACCGTTTCAGGCTCATATATTTGCACTGTTTTCAGCACATGATTCAACTGATCCCGGATATATCGGGGCTTTTTCTTTCGTAGAATCTGAAGAAATTCTGCTGCTTGGGGTGTATTGCCCAAGGCCAGCAATGTTTCTTTCATGAGTTGGTTAATGCTTTCGGAAGTATCCCGGTCATGATTATTATTTTTCACTAAGCTACCTGGTGCCGTTGCAAGCGGATGTATATGCAATAGTTGGTCAGGTGTTATGTAGATTTCTAATTGCCCATCCTTTTCTTGTACCAATACATGGCTATATTTTGTATAGGTGCCTACGGGAACCGAATAACGGCTGCCTTTGTAGCGAATAGTATTGTTTTTTCTGACCGGAGTTGATACCATGGTCTCAGTAGTTTTTAACAGGCCTTGTGCCATGTACGGCTTGAGGTATTGCTTTTCGACAGCAAACACCTCAGCCGGTATCTTTTTCGTCTCAGAGTGTTCTCTCCCGTTACCGGTACGTTCCAGCCAATCGAAGCAGTCTTGGTTCCATCGGTGTATATCGACGAAGTATCGGCATTTTGCAAAATTATACTTAACGAATTTGACGCAAGCCTCCACGGTTCCTTTCGATTCAGGATCTTCCTTACGGCAGAGCCATACATCTAAACCGTGGCGGTTCTTGCAGCGTTCAAATTCATAGGTGTGTATGATATCGCCATGGTTTTCACTGACTGTCATAAGTTTATCCTGATCAATGACCAATTCCTGTGGAATGCCTCCCAACGCTTCAAAACAGGCCTCCAGGCATCGAATGAAATCTATTGAGGTGAAAGGATGGTTCTGCCATAAAATATATTTGTAGCGGGAATGAGCCAATATGAAAACAACAACATGCAGCTTGATTCTTCGCTTCTTCTCACGAAGTGCCCAATACTCACCAAAATCAGCTTGCAATTGCTGTCCTGGAGGCAACTCCTCAACGCAACCGTATTCACGCGGATTCTTAACGGGTTTTGGCAGATTGTGTTTGATTCGCAACTGATTAACGTATGTTCGGACAGTATGTTCCGGATATTTTACCTGATAATGCTCAAGAAGCCTGTCAGTGACTTGTGCCGCAGTCATGTCGGGAAAACACGTCAGCCAATCTTTTATAGCGTTTTCGTGCTTGTCCAACCGGCTGAACCGGCAACGTTCCTTTTGTTGTCGATACTCGTCGACAGTCATATCCCAGTACTTGTCGACTGTCCGCCATGAAATTCCCAATTTGCGCGCCGTCGACTCGCGGGAATAGCCCATGGTTTTTTGTTTTTGAATTTTGGTGTACATAAAAAAATCCTCCAATCTTTTGTCCTCCCTTTTGGGATAAGATAGAGATTTATCTTATCATTTCCAAAGGGTTGATCTCAGCAAAATCCTTACTTTATCTCGCCGAAATCTCTGACGTTTGACTGCCGGATTTCCTTACTTTGCGTTGCCGAAATTCCTTACTTTTCCTTGCCGGGATCCTTACTTTTGACAGCCGTTTTCTCTGCACTTTACGCGGCCGCTAACAGTATTATCAATCCAGTTACCTTCTTAGAGCACCACTATACTCATTAAGTTCTGAAATTCCATTGATTCTACAAAAATAGTTGAAGAATTCTTCTGCAAGGTTATGATCTTTAGTTCCCTTTTTAATTTCTGAAATGTCACGCAGAATTAGCGCAGCGACATCATCTTGAAAATATCTATGTAGTCCAGAGTTCCACGCAGGGATATCTGGATTATTGCTATTACAGTGATAGTTCCAGAATAGCATTTTTTGAGCTTCGGTTGGAGAGAGTTTCAGTTTGTATTTTGATGTTGTTGAAACGTACCCCTCGTCTCTACTATCGCCTTCATACGTATCATCTACCAGAAAAACGGCAAATATATATCTTTCATTTTCTGAACTGCCAGGATTACGAGTCGTAAGAACACACAAGCTGTTATTTTGAACCTGATGTAGCTTCATCGGCTCACCTTTTCGATCACCATTTTGAACGATGCCTGCAAGCGCCTTCCAATCTCTCAACATCTGACTTTCATAGCAGACAAATCCGCCATCATCGCAATGTGCATCCAGTTCTTCACGAGATATCTTACCGTTATAATAATCCAGACATGCACAGTCTTCTGAGTTACACCATGTTCTGCGTTCTATAGCAATATTGTTATTTATAATGGAGTCACTACAAACCCCTTCAAAGCCAACTTGTTTGTCCGATCTTCCTCCATCACAATAGTTGCACTTAAATGCAATATTCGCTCTCGCCATCTTTTTATTCTTAACTTCTGGTCTGTAAGCCGGGTTCTGTATGTGAAAGACTTTTTGCTATTTATTTACAAATATACACACTTACCACCTCCCTTAAATCCTTAAATTCCGGAATTGGAACAAGCATATTACGGCACGGTCTCAATAGGTACACTCTGGCCTAATGAAGATGTTGTAAGCTTTTACTCATTCGATTTTATTATGCTCAAGGAATAGGGGCCTGCCCTGTCTGTGGAAATATCGAAAAATATGTTCCAGAGAAATGTAGCATCTGTGATGTTCGGGGGATAAATTTATTAAATACTAA
>JAAYJG010000454.1 GCA_012523055.1 Ruminiclostridium sp.
ATGTCGGGCATGACCCAATCCGGATTGTCATGCATCAGGTTTGCCAGGCTGGAAAACGCTTCAAAGGCCGCGATGCCTTCAAACCACTGAAGCAGATTTTTTCCGCACTCCTGCTTCCATTTTTCCAAGGCAATTTCACATTGATAATCCCACAATGTAAGCACATCAAAAACAAAGTAGAACATATTGTTCCTGTTGGAGATGTTACTGCAGATACGCGAAAGCTTATCCAGCTGCTTTGACGGTGAACTGTGATTCATATACAGGTTCTTTTGAGTATCTTGCAGCATACAGCAGCGGAATTTTGTTTTTTCGATCAGCTTGAGCATGTTGCTGTAAGGCTCAAGACGGTGCTTCAATGCATAAGCGGTATTCAGCACGTCTGAACGATGCTTGATTTTCCACCGTAACAGGAGAATCTGGAAGATTATCAGCAGAACGGGGACGAGCCTGGGAATGAGCTGAAAATAACCCGGTATGATTGTAAGTGCGGTAATGAAAGGAAACAATCGCAAAAAAAGCTGTATACGCTTTTCCAGCAGCTTTTCATTAACGTTCTTCCCCCAATCCAGAATCTTTTTGATTTCATGAGAGCTTTCTTTCAGGGTCATCCCTTCCGCCTGCAGCCTTTGGCGAAAGAATAGCCTCCTGGCCAACTCGCCAACCGCTTCCTGCTTTTTTATTATCTCATCTGTGCTTTCTGGATGGGAACATAACAATTCCTTCAGTTTTTTTCTTCCCAGGGGGGTTTGGCAGGAATTGATCAGCTGAAAAACAGAACCCTGACCTAAAATGTCCAAATCCTCCGCATAAAAGTGATCGATTTCGGCCAGCTCCTCTCCTTTGTCAGAAAAGGAGGTCCATTCACCATTCAGTCGCTGCAAACCGTTATGATTGATGCCCACCAGGCTTTTCCCCAGGGTTTCACAATAAGCAGCCTTATCATGCCGTAAATTCAGAAACAGGTATACAAGCAGCATGGCCAAAAAAGCACCGGCGCCAAGGTAAATAAAGCGAAGAACAAGAAACAGCGCGGTAATTCCAAGCCCCCCAAAAACCGTGATGAGCTTAAAAAGGATCAGCTGCTTTATCTTGAGATGAACTGCTTCGGAAAATGCATTATACTTGCTTTCCCGCCGACTATACCTGTTTTCAATGGAATTGCTCATTTTTTCTCCATCACTACCTTGCTAAATTCTTAACAGTTGATTTGAAACAATTATGTTCAGTAACAATGTTTTCCCTGTAAATGTTCGCTGGGGCGAAAGGTATGGCTGTCAGTTCAGTGAACTAAGTTGTTGCAAGGTAAGCACTGTCAGATTGGTTCAGGAGGAACTGCTTAAATGCCATAAGTGCGCCTCTGAACACAGCTGTTATAGGATTGGTGCATAAGATACCCTTATCATAGCTGCTTAATTGCCTCTGCCAGGCACGAAAAAATAAAATCCGGCTTAATTTCTGAAGCTTCCACATCCCCCGGTTTTGTTTCTCCGGAGAGTACCAGAAGGCTGGTCGCCCCATGGTGATAAGCAGTGGCTATGTCGGTATACAGCCTGTCACCGGCGAAAACGATGTCACAAGCCTGGAACCCGGTGTGGTCGATAATATAGTCAACCGTCTCTTTGTAAGGCTTTCCAAGGTATTTGGGTTTAACAGCTGTCGAGGCTGTGATAAAGGCACACATTGCTCCACAATCCGGAATGAACCCATCCTCTGTAGGGCAGTTGAAATCCGGATGGGTGGCAATGAAATCACAACCATTGCGGATTAGCGTGCAAGCTTGTGACAGCTTCTCATAATGCAAGGTTGTGTCAAACGCCATCACCACTGCAGCAGGGTCTTTGTGATCCAACAGGATGCCGCTATCGCTGAAATGCTTTTCAACAGCAGGCGTGGCTAAAAGAAAAATTTTTTGATCGGTGTAGTGCTTTTTCAGATAATTGATGGTCACATCCCCGGAGGTGGCAATTTGATCACCTGTTATGCGGCATCCCATACCCTCAAGCTTGGTGATGTAATACTCGGAGGTTCGCGAGGAGTTATTGGTGAAAAACATAAATCTTTTTCCGGTTTCCCGCAACTTTTCGATAAAACGCAGTGATCCATCTATCAATTTGTTCCCCAGATAAAAGGTGCCGTCCATGTCTAATATAAAAATTTTTTTATCCTTCAGCTTCATCACAGTACCTCGCTTCAAGTAGTAATGTTACCATTATGACAGCTTTTTGTCATCGTCTATTTCCCCTGTTGCACCGATGTTTGAAGTAGCCACAATATTGGAGCCGGTATCAAGAACATTTCGGATGATAATATCACCAATCCTCACTGGTGCCTGAGCGATGCATTGATTAATTTCCCGCATGCAGTCAGATATAAGTTGTTTTGGAATGGGCTTGTCTGTTTTAACAGGTGCAACCGGCAGCTCGCCGTTCAGCACTGCAATTGTGCTGGTAACGGTTCGCACGGGGTTGGTGCACTCGGCAATGGCATATTCCCGTCCCCGCTTGCATTGATTTCCTGATACCTTTTCAATATCCTCTTCGTTTTGACTGACAACCATCTGACACCCTACAGGGCAGACAATACAGACCAATTTCTTCTCCGGCATTTACGAACCCTCCCTGGTCATTTCAAGCTCAATGCAAAGCTTTTGTGGATCTGACACCGAACATAGCAAAGCAACCGGCAACTCCAGGCTTTCCATTTCTCCAGGTGCGGCTTTCACCTTTTTGCGTTTCAGAATGATCCTGTCATCAAGCTTTACCACAATCACAATGTCTCTGAAAACATCGGTAACACGGAAAAACAGCTTTACTTTTTCCTGTTCGGTATTGAGCTCAATCTTCTGTGGAACTGTATAGCGTATGCCATCTCCTGCGACAACAGGAATGACATTCCCCTTCACCGGTTCATATCCCCGGATGTACTTCGCAGCGCATTCACCGGCTCTGGCACCTTCCATGGATACATA
>JAAYJG010000455.1 GCA_012523055.1 Ruminiclostridium sp.
TATGATATCATCTTTTTCTGGGTAGCCCGCATGATTTTTTCCGGAGTGGAGCATATGGGAAGAGAACCCTTCAAATATGTTCTGATTCATGGGCTTGTTCGTGACGCACAGGGCAGAAAGATGAGCAAATCCCTGGGCAACGGGGTGGATCCACTGGAAGTGATTGAACAGTATGGAACCGATGCCCTGCGTTATGCGCTGACCATTGGAACCTCACCGGGGAATGATATGCGCTTCTCCGAAGAAAAGCTGGACTCCAGCCGCAACTTCGCCAATAAGATCTGGAATGCCTTCCGGTTTGCCATGATGAATTTTGATCCGGAACCATGCTTCGATCAAGTCAATCCAGACGACTATACCCTGGCCGACCGCTGGATTTTAAGCCGGATGAATACGGTTGTTAAAGAAGTAACAGAGAACCTGGAGAAATTTGAACTGGGCATCGGTCTGCAAAAGGTATATGAGTTTATTTGGGAACAGTTTTGTGACTGGTATATCGAGCTGATCAAACCAAGGCTTTTCGACCGTCAGGCCAGAGGCCGACAGGAAGCATTATATGTGCTGAATGAAGTTTTAAAAACCTCCATGAAGCTGCTCCATCCCTTTATGCCTTTTATCACAGAGGAGGTTTACCAGCACCTTTATACACAGGACGAGAGCATTATGGTCTCATCCTGGCCTGTTTTCCGGGATGAACTGCATGATCCGGAATCTGAGAATAAAATGAATACCGTTATGGAAGCTATCCGCAGTATCCGGAATATTCGCGCTGAGATGAAGGTTCCCGTTGCGAGAAAAGCCAGGGCTGTTTTTGTGATAAATGATGAGAATATGGGAACTATTTTCGCCCAGGAACAGTCTACCTTTATGAGGTTGGCAGGAGTGTCCGGGTTTGACGTGTTCAAAAACAGGAACAACATTCCGGAAGATGCCGTTTCCAGTGTCATTCGTGGTGTTGAGATTTATATTCCGATGGAGGAACTACTTGACTTTGAAAAGGAAATGGAGCGACTGCAAAAGGAAAAGGAAAACCTTGACGCAGAGCTTTCAAGGGTAAACGGAAAGCTGCAAAATGAAAGTTTCACCGCGAAAGCGCCTGCAGCTGTTGTGGAAGCAGAAAAAGAGAAGCAGAAGAAATACAGGGAACTGTACGATAAGGTTGTAGAAAGAATGAACTTCATCCGGGAAAAATTATGATTCAACCGCAGTTAATTGTGCTGAAAATGGTCAAGGCATTCGTTACAGTTTTTTGTAAACCCATGCCGCCTGTGCGATAGTTTTGGTAAAGCAAAACCTGCTGTTATGAAAGCTTCTTTTGTTATAAGTTAGGAGAACCAGATGGGGATGCAGAAAAAAACAAAAATTGCATTATTCTTGTTGCTCAGTTCAGTAGTTGTTTTTTCTATTGTTCTGGTAGTTTTCGTCTTGCCTGAAAAACCTGTGCAAACGATTCAGCCTGTTGAGGACCCTGTAGTTACAGTTGTACCCACTCCAACCCCGGTTTATGAGGTTAAGGAACCAAATGAGCCTGATGTGGTGGTGCCAGAAGAACCGAAAGGCCTGACCAACGGGCAAAAATACTATACAAACCTGGTTGAGGAGGGCAGCAGGAACATCTTGCTGATTGGCCGGGATGCGGTATACGGTGCTTACGATTCCATTATTGTTTTGAACATTGATGATAAAAACAAGACGATGAAGCTGATTAATATTCCCAGAGACATGTATGTGGATTATAATTCTAAAATATGGAATCAACTTAAGGAAGCCGATCCCGATAAGGCCGAAGATCCAAGCATTCAGAAGCTGAATGCAGCGCATGCCATAGGAATCAGCCTGAAGTACCAATATGAAACCGGCAAATTTGGAAAGATTTCGAATATGAATTTCTGGTCTGATCTGCTTGAGGAGGTTTTCAACATCGTTATCGATGATTATGTCATCATGCAGACCAGTGGTTTTCGTGAAATCGTAGATTTCTTCGGTGGTGTTGAAATTGACGTTCCAATTTATATGCACTACGAAGATCCTTTTCAGGATTTATATATTCATCTTGAACCGGGTTTGCAGCTGCTTAATGGGGAACAAGCCGAAGGGTTTGTCAGGTTCAGGCAAGGTTATACACCGGAGGGTGAGTATGAAAGCTATTCCTCTTTTTCACGGCAGAAGAATACGAATCTGTTCCTGAAAGCCTTTTTTGAACAGCATGTGAACCTGTCGAACCTGGGCAGGGTGAATGAATTCATGGATGTGGTTGTGAAAAACGTCAGAACAAGTGTGAACAGCACTTCAGAAATATTACAGTATACCAATTTAATGCAGAAAGCTTTAAGGGGAAAGTATGAAACTTCATCCGTGATCGTAAGTTGCCCCAATAACCAGATCATTAACGGTATCAGTTATGAGATGCTTCGGACTCAGCACTAATGTGGTTTGTTCCATTGCGCAACGCTGCGACACACCGCAAGCCTCAACACGCTGACTAAGGGTGTTGAGGCTTTAATGTTCTTACTATACTTATCGTACAGATATCATTAAGGCATTGTTTCTTTGCATAGCAGAACAGACAAAGTGAGTCTATTCTTTTCGATAGGAAATACAGCAGGAAATTTGTTTTTAAAACATATTGACAAGGGCATTATAGCCGTGTTAAGATGTAAAAGCCGCTGATTAAAACGGTTTGAAAAGCACATGAGCAGTGAAGCTTTGTCGGGGAAAATATTACCGGCAAAAACGCACCTGTAAAATGCTTGACAAACAAAAAACAGCGTGGTAAGATATATAAGCTGTCTCCGAATAATTCCCCGAAAGGCGCGATATCAGCGTGGTTCAGGAATGAGGATGACAAATCGGCGGAAGCCGGAACTGGACATTGAAAATTGAACAATGCAGTGCGTGCAAAACACGCACAGGTATGTGAATAACATACCATGGAAAATGACGAATCCGTTAATTCAGATAATAACGTTTGGCGCAGCAATGCGCGTGAACGTTACTGTCAAAACACTTTGAGTATTTTTAGAAA
>JAAYJG010000456.1 GCA_012523055.1 Ruminiclostridium sp.
ACCAGCCGATTCCACGTTATGCCGGTCAAGACAATTGACATATCCCAAATGGTTCATCCAACTAATGTGATACCAAATGTAACTCTTGATAAAGTATGCTTTGATGAAATAACCAAGAAGAAACCTATTTATATAAAAATCATGGGAAAATTGGGGTTGAGGTAGATATGGGGTCATATTTCGCTTCGTTGCAGGAATGGGCGTACATAAGGTTCAAAATACTACGGCCGGATCCCAAAAAGTATTCCACAATTGTCGGAGTCGGTTCAGTAGTTCCCGTTCAGATCGAGGGTACTTCCTTGCGTTAAATAAATATGTTGAGGAAGGTGCAGAAGTTTTGGATGTTGGCTTTGGATTGGGTTACGGTCTTAACATTTTAGCGATCAAGGCAAAAGAAGCCAGCGGTGTGGATGTTGATAAGAAGGTGTATGATTACTGTCGAGGTACCATTGTCGGGAGAAATCCAAGACTCGTTTCGCTTGGGATTTATGATGGTTACAACCTACCATTTTCAGATGAATCCTTTGATGTGGTCACGTGTGTTGATGTCATCGAGCATGTCGAGGATTTCAATCGGCTGATTAAAGAAATGTTGCGAGTGTCGAGAAAGGGAGTCTTTTTGAGCACTCCAAACAGGCGACCGGAATATACAAACAGAGATGGGACGCCCAAAAACTACTGGCACTTGCGAGAATGGAGTTTTGAGGAATTTGATGAAATAATAAGAAAATTCGGCCAAGTCGAATGGAATTTTATTAATGGTGCATATGAAGGTCCATTCACAATATCCGCTGATCTATCAGACAATACATTAGCCTTATCACCATTTATTTTTAAACAACGGATAATCTGAGGTAAGAGTATGAATGGAAGTCATATTATTCAGAAAGTGGATAACGACAGATGGCAGCAGGCACAGGAATTCGAATTAAAGTTTGCCCGGCAAACAATTGAATCAGAATCATACACAGATATCGGACACCCCATAAAAATTGATCACTTAGTACTTGAGCAAACATTCACAGGAAAATACCGCAAAGCATTTGAAAAAAACTCTGCCTCGGGATGAAGGAAGGAATCCAAAAACACATTACGTGACATATCTGGGGATATTACAGAAATGCACCTACTAGACATGGCTATAGGCGCCCTAAAATCTGATGTGATTGCAACATATAAACGGCTATTACATCTGGATATAGTCACATTGACCCCTGACACCAAGAGTGACAAGAATGTTTTATTGTCATATATAACCCATCCATTTAGGGTTGCACAGCAGAGTCTAGATTTTAATTCTCATACCAATGTGTGGGAATGCCAGCAGATCGCAAAAACCTGGGTGAAACACGGATATAACGTGGACATAATAGACTGGTACAATAAATCATTCCTTCCCAAAAAAGAATATTCTATTTTCATAGATATCCATTCAAATATGGAACGTCTCGCCCCGATCTTAGGAGAAAACTGTAAGAAAATATTGCATATTACGGGAGCACATTGGCAATTCCAGAATCGCGCTGAGATGGAACGACTGTCAGATTTAAAATCAAGAAGGGGAATAAAGTTAAAACCACGACGTCAGGTGCCTCCGAGTCTCGGAATTGAGTATGCCGATTGCGCGACAATCCTGGGAAATGAATTTACTCAAGGGACATTTGCGTACTCCGGTAAACCCCTTTACCCAATACCTCTCTCGACAACAGTCCAGTTCCCATATTATGAAAAAAATTTCGACGAAATAAAGAAAAATTTTCTCTGGTTCGGCAGTTCAGGGATGGTCCACAAGGGTCTAGATATCGTACTAGAGGCCTTCAGCGAACTGCCTGACTACCATCTGACAGTCTGTGGTCCTGTGAATCGGGAGACTGATTTTAGCAAAGCCTATTTTAAAGAATTGTATCGATCTCGAAATATTAGAACATTAGGGTTTATTGATGTAAGAAGTGAGCAGTTTTTGGATGTTATTATGAATACAAATGCGCTCATATATCCATCATGCTCAGAAGGGCAAGCAGGAAGCGTAATTACATGTTTGCACGCAGGGTTGATTCCCATAGTAAGTTACGAATCTGGAGTAGATGTCGATGACTTTGGAATTATTCTACAAAAAAGCAGCGTTAATGAGGTTATAGAATTGATTAAAACATTATCTCAGAAGCCGAACAAAGAGCTACGAAGAATGTCAAAAAGTGCATGGCTGTACGCACAAACTCACCACACACGAGAAAAATTTGCAGAGTGCTATAATACGTTTGTGAACAACATATTATCTAAATAGGGCAGAAACTATGAAATTACTCTATGACCACCAAGTATTCACTTTTCAAAACTACGGCGGCATCTCACGGTACTTCTGTGAGTTGATGGATCAGTTTTCCCGGGATCCAGACATTGAACAAACTCTCGCTCTGCGGTATTCACGTAACGAAAACCTTTGCAACCGCCATTCTTTATATAAACACTGGTCAAGCAGAAGTGAGATCTTATGTGACACACAAACATTCCCTGTCATCCGGGGAATTACGCACTTCGATGTATTAAACCGCCTGCGCACTAATCAAAGAGAATCAATACGTTTGTTGAAGAAACAGGATTTTGATCTGTTCCATCCGACATATTATGACCCGTATTTCTTGCAGTACCTTCAGCAAAAACCATTCATACTAACTGTTTATGATATGATCCACGAGTTATATCCCGATTACTCCCCCCCCAATGATCCCACAAAAACGCGAAAAAAGACATTGATTGAACAGGCTGAAGCGGTCATTGCGATATCTAAGAACACGAAAAACGATATAATTAAATTTACAAATGTCGATCCAGATCGTATCTCTGTGGTCTATCTTGGAAATCCCTTTGAATATCTAAATCGACTATCGCGGGCCAAAAGCAATATTGAGCATCTGATACTTGAAAAACCTTATATCTTATTTGTAGGAAATCGAACTGATTATAAAAATTTTATATTTTTCATTAAATCTGTAGCAAAACTGCTAAGGAAAGATGAGAACTTGCGTGTCTACTGTGCGGGGGGAGGCCCATTCACTCAACCCGAACTGAAAATACTCAATGAATTGAATATTTTTTCAAAAGTACGATTTATTAGAACAAACGATCTCATTATGAAGCATTTATATGAAAACGCAGATGCGTTTGTATTTCCCTCTCTCTACGAAGGTTTTGGACTTCCCATCCTGGAGGCATTTTCCTGTGGTTGTCCTGCGCTATTAAGTAACTCCAGTTCCCTTTCCGAGGTCGGGGCTGATGCAGCCTGCTATTTCGATCCAAACGATCCGGAATCACTTATTCAGAGTATAGAAACCGTTCTTTCCGACGATCATTACAGGGAGACACTTATCAGGAAAGGATTCGAGCGATTAAAACTATTTTCCTGGGAAAATACGGTTCAGGGCACAAAAAAGGTCTATGATAATTTATTAAACCAGTATGTATAGATTTTTTCAAGACTTTGCTCGATAGAATGGGTGGGTTCCCACCCCGTTTCACGGTGAAGTTTTTCATAACTCCCGATAAGTATCGGATTGTCTATCGGGCGGAGAAGATCCGTTTTCTGCTCTATTTCTATTGATATCTGTGTTAACCTGGACAGGCAATCTACCATATCCTGAATTGAATGCCCTCTACCACTGCATACGTTGTAAACTTCGCCAGGTACCCCTTTTTCTAATATTGCATCGTACGCCAAAACTACGTCATCTATATCCACGAAATCACGGATAATTGATCCCGCCCCAATTTTTATTATCGGTTTTTTATGATTGACTGCAATATCGGCGAATTGCCTGGCAATAGAACTTACCACAAATTGATCCCTTTGTCCCGGCCCAATATGGTTGAAAGAGCGTGTACAACAAATATTGAGGTGGTAGCCTCTTACGTAGATTCGAGATAAGTATTCTTCAGAGACTTTTGCGATCGCATATGGGTTTGCAGGGTTAACCTGCCGTTCTTCGGTAAGCGGGAGATCACTTATGTTAACGATACCGTATTCTTCCGAAGAACCGATGGATAATATCTTAGAGTCTAACTCCTGAATTCTCACCGCTTCAATAATATTGAGGAATGCATTGGTATTATTGAGAAACGATCTGGGAGGATCTTGCCAACTTTGAGCGACAGAGCTGAACGATGCCAGGTGGAGAATGAGATCCGGCTGTATTTTTTTAATTATTGTATTGATTTTTGCGGAATCAAGCAAATCGCATGGATGAAACGTAATTGAGCGTAAATCAAACATCTGATCCTGGGCAATATCCCATGCAGGTTTTGAACGACTCACACCGTGGATATCATAGCCTGTTTTCTTGCTCAACAAGTATCGAGTATAATGCCCACCAACAAAACCGCTTATCCCGGTAATAAGTATTGATTTCATAGCCCACCATTGGTTTGATAAGCGATATTTTAATACGTTCGTTTCTGTACTTCTTTTTAAGTTGCATTATCTCATATTTCTATGGCTTGCCTGAGACCTATTTTCGTGCCTAATCGTTCTTTGTCTATCGCTAAGTACCTTCTCCCAGTTCGTATCCACCTGCGACGGAGCCGCCCCGTCGGAACGGATAGGGGACGTCGAGATCCGGTTCATCCCTAAGATTGTGGAGGGGAGGACAGGGCTTTTTGAGCCAGTGGCGGATGCCCAGGCGAGTTCTTGAGTTGCTCGAAGAGGAGGGACTCCGGTTGCGGATGAGGCAGGGGGGCCTGGAGGGCTCGGCGACAGTTCAGGTTGAGAAGAGAAGAGGATATTTCGCCTTCTATGTGGAGATCCAGAAAGAGCAACAGATATAGACTGAAAGGACTAATTATTTATTGAAAGTGCTGAGCTCTTGAAGTGATACTCCGCCACGGGGATACAGATGATTGAAAGAGGATATCTAAAATGTTGAATACACTTTCATGGCCAAAAATAAGCATTGTTACCCCTAGTTTCAATCAAGTACAATTTCTCGAAGAAACGATATTATCTGTAATTGGTCAAAACTACCCCAATTTGGAATACATCATCATTGATGGTGGCTCCACCGATGGCAGTGTGGACATTATCCGCAAATATGAAGATCAACTGGCGTACTGGGTGAGTGAGCCAGACCTGGGTCAATATAACGGCATAAACAAAGGCTTTGCCAAATCGACAGGGGAGATCATGGCTTGGTTGAATAGTGATGATATGCTTGCCCCAGGGGCTTTATCAACTGTTGCAAGTGTCTTTATCAGATTCCCACAGATTGGCTGGTTAACAAGTAGTCTTCCAATACACTGGAATAGATATGGCCAAGCTGTTAAATGTAATCATTCTGGAGGATTTAATCGAGCCTCCTTTTTCCGAGGTGCGAATCTCCCGGAATGTCCTTGGTATGCTCGATGCTGGATTCAGCAGGAATCAACCTTCTGGAAAAGATCATTGTGGGAACAGGCGGGAGGACATATTAATGATTCTCTTAATTATGCAGGAGATTTTGAATTGTGGGCACGTTTTTACTCACATGCGGACTTATATGCAGTAAATGCTTTAATCGGAGGATTCCGTAAGCACGGAGATCAAAAAACGGGGTTTGGCATGGAACAATATTTGAATGAGGCACAAAATTGTTTTCTGAACGACTATGAAGGGTGCCCATATGGAAAAATAGAAAGTACAATTAGAAAATATGCAAATTACGCTATCGGAGACAAACTTTGGATATTAAAATATTTTCCTGAGTTTATTTCTACGATCCTTATCATGGCACGACTGATCTATCCCACGAAGATCGTTGTATGGACTGGAAATCAGTGGGAAATAGTAACAAGTTCTGTGATTTAACCAAAATTCTGCAAAGGGCAATGTTTGATTTGGAGCAGCACCTCTAGAAAAAGTGTCCTTACATTGTCACTCCCTGCTAATGGCTTGTGTACAAAGTCGAAGAGTCCATGCTGAAACCGGGGTTGGCATTGAAGGTAGTTTCAAACAGCGTAAATCTAGATTGGATGGGGCACAGTAGGAGCTCGGGTTCCCTGTGAATGCAAAAACCCTTCTCTTTGTGGCAAACGACATTCGGAAGAGCATCTGGATGGACTACAGGACGTTGCAGTCAACCCTTATGGAGTATGCAAAAACTGAAATGAAGTACTTTGCATCGTCGTTGAGAGAGCGGCTCCATTGGAGCGGATTGACGGCGTCAAGATGGGTTTGTTTCCTACCAGAAATACTCTCAAATGTTGCTTGTAACAGTTAGGCTGCCAACCTCTATGTTTTCCCGAGTTGTACTGTTGGATCTTTGATGAGGTTGTCCCAAAACACCTCTGCCGGGGGGAACACCCGCTCGAAGACATCGTCCTTCTCAAACTTCCCTCCGGTCGCACCTCACCGCCCCCTCCCCCGCGTGGTGATATGCGACGTTCCGGCAGGAACGAAGTTGAAGTACCGAAGGTGCGGCTCCCAGTGGGAAGCCGTTTCACCCTTCCTGTCTCGGATATGGCTCAGATGACATATCCCTCGGAGGAAAGTGCTTCGATAAAGGTGCATTGAAGGCTCATGGGTCTTTTTGGGATGATCTCGATAATATGGACATTCCTATCTTAAGTCTGAAACACCTGACTGGCATAATCTGGCAATGCTTAAAGGTAAAACAGTAAATGTTCTTTTTGGTTTATTAACCCAATATTAATAATTGGGCGACACCAAAAGTAATGCTGTTCTTATGAGGGAGAGAATTCTGTAGTCAATAGAAGGATTTTATTATGGAAAATAGTAAAATATCTGTAATAACAGTCTGCTTTAATTGCGGAAGACTCATAGAGAGAACGATAAAAAGCGTCGTCAACCAGACGTATACCAACATTCAGTACATCATTATCGATGGAGGGTCCACCGATAATACATTGGACACCATTAGACAATATGAAAAGAATATTGACGTACTGATATCGGAAAAAGATGGCGGCATCTATGATGCCATGAATAAAGGATTAAAATATGCAACCGGCGATCTCGTTTATTTTTTAAATGCCGGAGATTACCTTTGCGATAATGATGTACTGAGAAACGTCGCCGAAGAGTTCCGTGCCGGTCCGGACGGCGACATCTTGTACGGCGACTATATCTATTACGACGATTCCGGTGAGGAGCGATGCTCCGGTTACCGTAACGGCGTCCCGGACTTGATCAACAGAGGCTACTGCCATCAAACAACATTCGCAAAAAGATCCATCTTTGATATGTGCGGAAACTTCAACACAGGCTATAAGATCTACGCCGATTTTGACTGGCTGCTCAGGGCATTGATTGCATCCGGGCAAAGAATGAGATACATCGGCATACCTGTCGTGCATTATCTGAAGGGAGGAGAGAGCGAAAGCCGTATTGTCAGGTGTTACCCCGAGAAAGTGAGGGTAATACAGGAAAACATGGGCATCCGTGGACTAACATCGCTGGCCATCTCATTTCCATCTATCTCCTGCAGGTATTTATTAAAGCGATTTAGTAGTAGAAGAAAAACAGCAAAAAACACGAGATAAAGGCGAGCAACTGAGCACTATACCGGTTTCTGCAATTATACAGATCACGATGACTCTATACCTCCATTCAATGTGATAAACCGGGTATCCCGTATGCAGGAGAGGAGGGCCAGACTGGATCGGAATTATCTTCTCCTGCGGCCACGGAACCGATCGTCCCTTCCCGTCTCCTCAACCTGCCTGTATACCCCAAGCAGCCTCTTCTCCATCTCTCCCCAGTTGTATCGCTCAAGAACCGCCTTCCGCCCACTCTCCCCCATCCTCCGCGCCGCGCCCGGGTGTTCCAGAATATAGACGATCGCCTCCGCGATCGCATCCGGGTCGGTCGGGTCGACCAGCACCCCGCACTCTGTCTCCGCCACCACCTTCCGGATCTCCGGAAAGTCGCTTGCAACGACAGGAAGGCCGCAGAGCATATAGTCGAAGAGCTTGTTCGGGAGACCGATGTAGGCGTTGTAGTAGTCGGGCTGGAAGACGAGGAGCCCGATGCTCCCCATGCGCAGGGTATCGTACATCTCCCGGTAGGGGAGGTAGCCCGTCATCGTGATCGACGGTCGCGGGTCCGCCCCCGCCGCAATCGCTCCGATATCCTCCCGGACGTTCCCGACGAGCGTCAGGGAGACGTCGGGGTATATCGCCGTCACCTTCGACATTGCCTGGATGCATTCCCTGATGCCGTGAAACATCTGCATGTTCCCGGCCATGTAGACCACGTTACGGTTGCCCCCTGCCGGCAGTGCCGGTGGCGGCGCCGACTCGGCGACCGAGTAGTTGGAGACGATCACAGGACGCGTCCCGTTCTTGCCGAACCGCTCCGCGACACTCTCGCTGACTGCAATCTTCGCGTCGGCAAAC
>JAAYJG010000009.1 GCA_012523055.1 Ruminiclostridium sp.
CTGGAACGCACCACAAGCCTCGACCCGTTACTGAAGGGCATTTGATAAAATGCTCGCGGACCGTTCATAATTATCAGAGATAATTATGAACTAGTTGCACACAAAACGCGCAAGTCACACACAAAAACATTGATGTTTTTGCATGTAGAAGGCGCTTTCAGTGCCCGCGTTTTGGCGCACAATTCGCGCAAGCGCTCATTGAATGCAGCAAACCCCATAAACAAAAACTCATCTTCTCGAATCAATCGAAGATGAGTTTTTCATTATTCGGGTTTTCAACAGAAATTAACCCTTGACAGAGCCTTGAGTAAAGCCGTTGTACAGATATTTTTGAAGGCTGAGGAACACGATGAGTGTGGGAATGATAGCCAGCACAATCATCGCGCAGATGATCTCCCAATGGGCACCATAAGGCCCGATGAAATTAAACAGGCCTGTGGAGATCACCTTCAGCTCTTTCTTTGGCATGTACAGGAAGGGTGTATAAAAGTCATTATACACCGATATCCCCCGGACGATCAGCACCGTTACAATGGCTGGCTTCATCAGCGGGAAAATTATTCGGATAAAAATCGTCAGGTAGGACGCGCCATCAAGCTTGGCAGACTCATCCAGCGACACCGAAATGCTGGAGATGAACTGCATAAAGATATAAATCGCCATAATATCGGTGCCCAGGTATAAAATAATAGCGGCCATCCGCGTATTGAACAAGCCCAGAGAATTTACGATTTTAAAGGTTGCCACCTGGGTTGTGACGCTGGGGATCAACGTGGCAAAAAGGAACGCCGTTAAGATGGCCTTCCTCCCCGGAAATCGAAACCGATCGAGGACATAGGCTACCATTGAGCCCAGCAGAATGGCACCGCATACACTGAATACCAGTATAATGGCAGTATTGGTCAGCCCTTTCAGCATATCTCCTTCAACTATGGCTCTTTTGAAATTTTCAAAATTGAAAAAGTTTTCGGGTAGTTGCAGCGGGCTTGTGGAGTTATATTCTTTCTCGGTTTTGAAAGCTGCAAAAAAGACCATGAGTATGGGCAGAAAAACGGCCAGTACACCTGCTGCCAGGGACAGATACTTCAGAAAACCGATCAGCAGGGCTATGTTTCTTTTCTTGTTCATATCGCTTCCTCCTTGTCTTTAAACAACCCCTTCTGAATCAGCGTGATGATGATCACTATCACCAGCAGCACAGTGGCCATCGCTGATGCCAGGCCAAATTTCTGGTTTTTGAAGGCCATGTCCACCGTCTGAATAACGAAGGTCATGCTTCCATTACCACCGCGTGTCATAACATAAGGGATCTCGAATACGCTGATTGAACCACTGATGGCAAGGATCATATTCAACTCCACGATTTTCAGAATAGAAGGAAAAATAATATATCTGAACTGTTGCCATTTATTTGCACCATCTATTTCAGCCGCCTCATAAAATTCAGATGTGATAGATTGGATAGCCCCCATGAACAGTACAAAGGCATAGCCCATATATCTCCAAACCGAAACACCCGCCAACGAATAGTTAATAATGTGGGGGTTTCTCAGCCAGGTTTGAATCAGGCCTTCGGCCCCGATAAGCCTTAAAAAGGAATCTAGCGTTCCGTCGGGTCTGAAAAAGTACAGAAAGATGAAGGAAATGGCTACGCCGTTCATTAAATATGGAAAGAACAGCACTCCCTTGAAAAAATTCTTTCCTTTTATCTTATCACTGAGAATGACCGCAAAATACAGCGCTAAAACGATCTGCACAATGGAGCCGCCAAAATAATACAGGCTTACCTTGAAAACAGAAAACAGCTCAGGCCGGGTGAACAATTCAACATAATTTTTTATCCCCACATACTTCATCGTCTTCGAGTAGCCGTTCCATTCATTCACGCTGTATCTTAACATATTTGCCAGCGGCAGATAGGAGAAGACAAACAACAGCGCTAACGGTATGAGCAGAAAAAGGACGATCAGGATGGTTTGCTGTTTTTTATAGCTCAGCCTTGAAAACATAATAACCTCCAATGAGAGCAATGGCCTAAGGGCATTCTATAAAGAAAGAATAAGGGGAAAGCGTTCAATCTTCCCCCTATTCCCATGAAAACGAGCAATGCTTTACCGGTTGTTTATTTGATTCCCAAATCTTTTCTGGCTTTGGCCCATTTGGTGTTCAAATCATTCATGATATCGTCATAGGTTTCCTTCCGGGTGCCCATGGCGGCTTCAACAATGCGTTTTTTGAAGGTGGACTGCCACAGCCCTACCTCGGATTGTTGATCGAGCTTATCGAGCAGACCTGCTTCTTCCAGCGGGGCTGGAGTATTCGTAATGATCTGGACTCCAAGCTCCTGATAGGCCTTCAGCCCTTCGGGGAATTCATCCTGCTTGGATTTCAGAACATTCAGCGCACCAAGCTGCTTTGCATAATCGGTTTCGTGCAGGAAATAATTGATCCAGGTTCTGGCTGCTTCCTTTTTCGTGCTGTTGATGTTGATGGCAACATTTCTGTCACCGCCCGAACCGGCATAAACCTTGCCGTCCTTGTTGGTATACGGGAATGGCATAAAGCTGACATCGGCAGGGTCGGTTCCGGACTGTACACCTCTTTCCTGACACTGTGCGATGGCCCATGAACCGAGCATCATGGTTGCGATTTCGCCGGTAGCCAGGCGGGTTTTTGAAGATTCCCAGTCGGTGGTCAGCGGATCATCTTCCACAAGACCTTCCTTGACCACGTCATACAGAAGCTTGTAAACAATATAGTGCGGCTTGCCCGCAGAGAACGGATCATCCATATGAACCAAAGAATTCACATAATCAGGATCACCGGACACGGAAGTTCTGTGGTCTTCATATTGGCCGGCCAGTGTCCAGTCTGCGGCATAGTTGGTGTAGAACGGGATGGCCTTCGTTTTTTCCTTAACCTGTTTCAGAGCATTGATAAACTCTTCGGGTGACTTTGGAATGCTTGTAACCCCGGCTTCTTTGAAGATTCTCTTGTTGTAGATCATCCCAAAGGCGTTTCCGCAGGTTGGAATTCCAAATACATCCTCACCAACCGTTGCCTTTGAGGTTCTGATCCACATATATTCCTTTTCCATTTCTGTGGCAGTTCCAAGCTTTTCAAAGAAATTAACATATTCGTTGGGGTTGATGGTGTCAACCATGATCAGCGCATCGCCATAATCATCGGAGTTCATGCGGATGGTGATCTGTCCGTCATAATCAGAATAGGTTTCAGTTTTAACAATGATGTTGGGATATACTTTATTGAATTGTTCTATGTAGCCTTTGATCAGGGTCGCGTCAATATCTGTGCGGTGATGGATGAATGTGATTTCTTCCTTCTTTGCTTGTGGTGTTGAGTCTGGTTTCGCCGTTCCCGTATCACCCGTGGAAGGAACAATTGGGATTGTACTACCAACAAGCATTGTCAGCAGCATGAACCCTACCAGTAAAATGGACACAAATCTTTTCATTGCGGACTCCTCCTTAATAATTTAGGTTATCGTTAATCTAATAATACTCTAAAATTTTAACTGAGTCAATATCAATGAAGGAAAAGATTTAACTTTTTCCAACGCCTTCCAACAACCCGGTTTGTCTTTGGTTCAGTCTTCTAGCCCTTATATTAACCGCATTTCATGAAATATCTTCATTCCCGTACTGTCCTCATATGCATGCGGTGTTTCAGAAAATGAAAATAAAAAAGAACAACGACAAAGGTTGTTCTTTCATTTTGTTTTTCTTTTCAGCTTTTCTTCGCTTCTAAGTGAGCTTTTTATGTTTACTTTTTAAGTTAACCTTTCGTTTATTTTAACCAGACTCTTCACAGATTCTCGTTGATAAATGTTTTCTTTAATGGTCACCTTGCCATACCGCTTGTTCTCTTTACGGATCTTGTTGACGATAAACTTCCCGGCTGTTTTGCCCATTTCTTCAAGATTCACACCCATCGTTGTGATCTGTGGGCTGGAGATCACCGAATGTACACTGTTGTCAAAACCCACAACAGAGCAGTCATCGGGTACATTGAACCCCATTTCCCGAAGCTTCAGAATCAGGTTGTAGGCCACCACATCATTGTTGCACACAAAGGCTGTGGGCATTTTATCGGGAAAAGCAAGCTCTATGTACCTGCCCTCTTTATCTCTGTCATTGATGATATACTCTTCACGCAGTTTAATCCCGCTTTCAAGCAAGGCTTTATAATAGCCCAGAAACCTGTCCTGAATACTGCTCGTGGCATATATGTCCCCAATAAAAGCGATGTCCCGGTGTCCGCTTTTAATTAAAATACTGGTAATCTCGTAAGACCCGCAGAAATTATCAGATACCACCGAATCAATATCAATGCGCTCATCATAGAAATCCAGCAGCACGATGGGGATTTCACAGGATTGCAGCAGTTGAGCGTATGGCAGGCTGATTTGGCCGAGCACAATCAGACCGTCAATCTTGCTTTCACTATATGCCCTGGGCAGCACCAGGTTTTCTTCATCCTGCAGGCTAAGTACTTGAATGATCATGGAGTAGCCCTGTTCGCCCAGGGATTGAGATATATACTGATAGAACAGCGGATAGAAGGCCTGGGGCGGACCAACAAATTTCTCAGAAACGATGACACCAACATTGTAGGAATAGCCCTCTTTCATAGAGCGAGCCAGCGAGTTCAGCCTGTACCCCATTTTGTCGGCACACTCCACGATCTTTTTCTTCAATTCCTCACCAACGCCCTCTTTTCCGCCAAGAGCCTTGGACACGGTGACAATGCTGACATTCAGCTCTTTGGCAATATCCTTCATTGTAACATTGCTTTTCATGTTTCTGTCCTTTCAAAGGTTATCGTTAAGGTAAATTTTTACCCTTTGATTCATTATAACACAGATGATTTCGATTTAAAAGTGTTGATCGCAGGTTTTTTTACGCAGATATGGTTCAATTTTTACTGTTCACCCTCCTCTAAAAAGTTCATAAGCTGCTGCATAAGTATGTGTTTTCTCCTGAGCGCAGCGAAGGATCTTGCCAGGAGTAATGCGAGATCCTTCACTTCGTTCAGCAGGCTGCGCCTGTTTACCTGTGAACAGTAACGTTCAATTTTTTTCGGGCTTTTCTTTTTAATGACAGCACGCCGCCCATAAACAACAACGCCATAACTATGAACCCAGGCTCGGACATCACTGTCTCTTCGGACAGGTTCTCACCAAGATCATAATCGGATTTGGCTGCCAGAATTTGTTTCTGCTTTTCCTTCAGCATGTTTTCCTGGGCTTCATTCTCTAATACAATATAAGCCGTATAGGGGGACAGAATGCCCGATGCAATGCTTCCCTTCACCAAATTAAACTGGTTTTCCGTTTTGTTTTCAGGATGCAGAATCACTTCCAGATACACCGCCTGTTGCAAAACCGCCGCCTCCCAGCTTGTTTTCGAACCGGCCACACTCCCGTTTTGCGCGCTGTCAGCGGTAGAAATAACATCCGTCTGGCCGTTATCCGGCACATAAGCCTGCGGATTCTGCGGGTTGGGCCACGCAAGCACCGGTATGGATTCGATTGCTGTGGTCTTTTCTCCGGTCTGATTCACCAGGGGCTGTTGATTGTAGGAAAACAAATCCCCCATGGCATCCAGGTGATAAAGCACATCCCCCTCGGGAAGGGCAGCCTGCCACAAATCCAAATCATCCCTAATGATAGCGTTCTTCAGGTTATTGGTAACAAGTACAATGACAGGTCTGGTTGGGCTGGTTTCGGTGTAATTTTTGTACAGTATGGTCTTGATGGCCTTGTCCGCATAAAAACCTCCGCCATTGGGCACAGCTTTTTGAACCTTCAAGGCATTGTCCTTAACCTGGACTTTCCAGACATTATCATTCACGGCAAGCACATGTACATCGCTAATACCAAGGTTCTGCTGCCTCACAAATGCTTCCGTTCTTTTCAGATAGGCATCAGCCTTTTTACTGTCTGAAATATCCACCAGGAAAAACCACTCGTTGTCACGAGTGACGGCCTGTAAATTTTCTTTTGCAGAAGCAGGAAGATATACCGCGCCCGTCAGCTGTATCGGCGCATCCATCCTTTCCCCTGTCAGCTCAAGCACATTCCCGTCCACAGAAAGCACAGTCGGCTCTTTGTGAATGATTTCAAACCCAGTCAGGCGGGTTTCATTTGGAGAAAACGGAAAAACACGCAGCTCAAGCCTGTTGTTTCCAATATACCGCAGCAAACCGGGATCCCTTTTCATTGTGGTTATTTGCCGATATATCCACTCTGCGGCGCGTTTATCGGTCAGAAGTCCATACTTTTTTTCTCCCTCAACAACCAGGTAATAGTTGCTGACATAACAACCTTCAGGAAGCATGAAATCGGTCTTGTACTCGGCCATTGAAAAGTGTGAGTTTTTCAGGGTCAGGTGCACCCAACTGCGCCATGTTTTTTCACTGGTATCATATGTTGATTCCACCTTAACCCCTTGCAGCCGCACAGGATCTGTCTGCTGCGATCTGGGTATTTCTTCCGGGTTTTCACCCAGAATCACCTGCCTGATCAACGCCTGCTTGTCGCTGGACAAGGACAGGTTATCGGTGACGATGTGGCGGTACCAGGCAGAAAGCAGCGGTGTTTGCTGGCTGAAAACCGGCAGAATGAAGCCATCGCGGCTTGTGTTCTGCTCAACATGATCCAGGGTTCTTCTGATTCCGTTTCTGTTTACACGAACAGGTTGCCCTTCCTGATAGGAAGGGTTCACCGCCACTGTCATGGCCTTTGCAAGGTTCACCTTATCACCGTAATAGAACGCCGTAATGCTTAGTGGCAGCACCAACGTCAGCAACACTCCTGCCGCAAGCGCTTTTCTTTGATTGTAATGCTGGCGCAGATAGCACAAATCAATATGGAGGGATCGGATATGGATGAGAAACAAAAAGATGGGTGTAAGGATTAAGAAACCAGAACCCACCGCAATAATAGCGGGAATGGCGATGGGCATATACGGCAGGAATATCAGAAAGAAGTAAACGGTATATGGGAGCAAAAGCATTTTCCCCAGAAATATTATCAGCCTTATCTTTGGCTTTTCCCATTCGGGCAGAATCAGAAGTGCCCCGCAGATGGCAGCCGCGATAAAAAAGCCGGGGTGTGAGAAATTGCCGAAAGGCCCATAGGTGGAAAGGTTCAGGGTAAGCCCCAACAGCGGGAATATCAGTACAAAGGGAAGAATTAGTTTTTTCCAGAAATCAGGTTTTCGGTGCAGAAATATAAAAACCGTCCGGGTGAGGAAGAATAAAAAAGCAATGGAGCTTAGTACGAACAGAATCAGCATGGAATGCTCCAAAATCTCGTTCGAGCCGTTGATCATTGGCACCAATGCGACAAAAAACAGATACCATGCAAAAGGAATACAAATGGTAAAAATCACATCGTTGATGATCTTCGTCTCACCCTTTTTGGGCGTCAGCCAGAAAACAGTCAGCAGCATGGCATAAGCCAGACCCGGAACCGTTAGGGCTTCAAGAACAATAACCGGCTCAAGATCAAACATCATCCAACTGGGAACCGAACTCGGAATCAGCGTACCCCGCATCACAAGAGAAGCATATACCACAGGGACACAAACAGAAAAGACAACCACACCAAACCAGGGTACAATCTCTTTTTTACGGACAAGGCAAAGGATGGCATAAACGGCGGTTGCAATAACGAACAACAGGATCACCGCCCCAAAGCTGTACCAATCAGCCACCTGCCCTGTGTTCATCAAGGGGCAGATGATGGAAAAAATCTTTCCCAACACAGCAAGAATCAGTATTTGAGGCAATGTGATCGTTAAAAACACCCATATTGGTTTTCTCATTGTTTGCACGCCATTTCCTCCTTTTTGGATCCGGGACTTTTCTTTTTCTTTACCCTTCTAAAGGCAGCGTCTGTGATGCTGTAGTATAGAAGAAGTATTGTAACGTATACGACGATTCCAACGATTTTATGCGCGGTGTCGGTCTTTAGAAAAGGAAAGCTGTTGCCAGCGGAAAGCAGCGGGATGGAAATGATAATTCTTGCAGCCGTTGCGTAAACGCACAGAAGCCATGATCCGGCAAGAGCACAGCCCTGAAACAGTATTTTACCGGATGGTTTGCTGAAATAATGCACAAAAGATACGATGGTCATGGTGTAAATAAGGATCAGGTAGTTCACCCCCGCGCAGCTTTTTCCAATCACAATGCCACTGGCAAGGTTCACAAACCCGTCGCTTTCATCATATGTGAAGGGAATGCCCGTAAAGGCTGATACGAGAAAGGTGATCGGAGACAGCAAAAACAAAAGCTCCCGTGTGGAGGCAAGGCTATAAAACAGCTTGCCGGCAAAGGCGAGAACCGCTGCCAGGGCGTAAAAAAATAAGTTCGGTTTGATATCAGTGTAAAGCTGCCGTATTCTGGCATTGAAGTCTGGTTTTCGAGGCTGCTCCGGTGATACTATAGTCTTATTTTCTTCCATGGCATATACCTCACTGGTATAGTGTGGCTTCAAAACATGTTCCTGCTGTTCTTAAGCTTGGCTTCAAGCTTTTATTCGTTCACGGGAATTAAAAACGATTCATCCCCTGAAACGCTTTTGCCTCTCAGAACAAAGCATCATATGCGCAGTAACCTGAAGTATCTATTGAGACAGACGTGCACAGGCCGGTTTTTGTTCCAAAAATACTTGGATCATTCGAACATTGGCCTTCGCTTGCGCAGGGATATGCTGAGAATGATGCCCACCGCCACCAGGTTTGTGGTAACCGAGCTGACGCCATAGCTGATAAACGGCAGTGGAATACCCGTAACCGGAAGAAGGCCGATATTCATACCGATATTCTCCAAAAAATGTGCGAACATCATTGCGACAAGGCCCATGACGATATACGCCCCGTAACGTTCGCTGGAATACCATGCAATGTAGATACACCGTGAGAAAAAGACCAGAAAAAGAATGATCAGAACTGCTGCGCCAAAAAAACCCAACTCTTCCGCAACCACTGAGAACATAAAATCGGTTCGGGCTTCAGGGACGGTTTCGGCGGCAAAGCCATTTCCCCATCCCCGGCCCCACAGCTGTCCTGAGCCTGCATATTGGACAGCCTGGTTAACCTGATAATTAATTCCAAGCGGATCGGTGTCCTTGTTGAAAAAGCTTGTAAACCGATTCTTCATATAGCCTGGCAGCAATTGATACAAGCCAGTGAAGTAAACCAGCAACAAGCCGCCTATTGCCGTGCCGATTCCCACGAAGATATACTTATAAGGAATCCCGGCAAAAAAGACCATTACAAGAAAGATAAACACATAGACAAGACTTGTCCCGAAATCAGGCTGCAGCATCACAAGGAAAATCGGAACCGCTGTAAAGAATATCAGCTTCAGGTAATTGTATTTTCCCGTTTTCATCACAATGTTTTCTAGATACAACGCGTTCATCACCACAAAGGTGACCTTTCCAACCTCGGAGGGCTGATAGGTGAAAAGCCCAAGATCCAGCCATCCCTTGGTTCCAGTTTCCTCCGCACCTTTACCGATGATCAGCACCAGAACCAGCAGCAGCGTTGTAAACCCGTATGCCGCGAACCCCAGAATCTTTAAATCCTTATAATCCAACAGGCTGAGGATCACCATGGCGATGCCCCCACCGACAATACCAATAGCTTGTTTGATCAGCATTTCAGGTCTGTTGATCTGGTTGGCCACACTTGTGATCATGATCATCCCGAAAGTGTTCAGTGCGATCGTGCACAGCACCAGAAACCAGTCATAGTGCTTCAATACATTTAACCCCTGGCTTTTTTCTAATTGCAGCATGGAACCTTATTTTCCTTCCCATATTGATATCCGGAAATCACTTGATTTCGGCTTTATCATCCGGCGTTTCCCCGGGCTCTGCTTTATCAGCCGGTTCTTCGTTGGAGTCCTCTTTATCAGCTACCGATTCCTCATTATCATCCAGTGTTCCACTGGATTCCCCTTTATCGCCAGACACTTCGCTGGGTTCTTCTTCGCTTTGCAGGTTTTGCCCTTCGTCAGAAGATGGAACCGAAGGCTGTTCCTGTTCAATCCTGTCAAGAACGTCCCGGTATTGGCTTGGTTGATATGGAGTATCTGCGTCTGCCTGTTTTTTCAAGTGAAGCCGCCTATAAATGAACACAATAATAAAGGTAAGTGCAAACAGTCCCCCTATGACCTGGTTCACATTCACACCATTGACTCGTAAATCCGGGCGCATGCTGTCAATGAACAACCTGGCGCATCCGTAGACTACCATATACAGGGAAAAAACTTCGCCTTCAAGCTTTTTTCTTTTTCTGAACCAGGCAAGTATAAAAAATGCTGCCAGGTTCCAGAGTGATTCATATAAAAACAGCGGATGAACCAAATCAGGGGTCGTTCTTTGAATAATATCTCCCGTCATACCCCAGGGTAAGTTGGTCGAAGGGCCATAAAGCTCCTGGTTCACGAAGTTGCCCCACCGGCCTATGGACTGTCCAAGAGCAAGATAAACCGCAAGATGATCGAGCACCTGTAACGCATTGATTTTACGAATACGGCAGAAAATGAAAATCGTTATAATGCCCAAAACGATTCCGCCGTATATGGCAAGGCCGCCCTCCCAGATTTTTATGATATCTATCGGGTTCGGGGAATAAAGCTCCCAATTCACAAGGACATAAAAAATCCTTGCACCGATAATACCAATGGGTGCCGTAAACAGCAGCATGTCTGTCAGGTCGTCCTGCTTCAGACCATATTTTTCGCTGTTTCTGAGCACACCGGTGATGATCACTAAAAACGCCAGTGCAGTGATGATCCCATACCAATGTACCGTAAATGGACCAAGTGTGAATAGCACCGGGTTCAGCTCCAGGTGAATCCCCAGTTTTGGAAAATCAATATGATTGAGCATCTTCATCCCTCACATTCTTTTTCTATAAGTTTTTCCCGGACTTTTCATTGCCGGTGAACAATTCCGGTTCATTAGAGCCATGAATCCCTGACAGATACAACCGCATACATGATCAGCTTTCCATCAGACAGGTGTTGATTACGCAAAGCGAATAAGAAAACCAAGCGGTATCATCAACCGTTTTCATCCCGGACCTTATGACGGCCAAATGATGGACAAAGCAGGTTCTAGCGCAAAATGTTCCTGGAAAACCCTCTGGGCATCCGCCAGTGTCAGTTCAGCATAAACTCTGGCATGTTCAAAGTAATTCATGCCCTTGAAGGCAAGCGGGATAAACTCGTGGGATATATTTTCGGGGGAATTCAGGCTGCGGATAAACCTTCCTTCATGCGCCTTGCGTATGCGTTCAAAGTGGCTTTGCTCCAGCCCTTCCTGCTGTGCCTTTTGAATGGCCTCGCGGATTCTTTGGGCGCACCCCGCAGGGTCCTTCGATTGTCCGCCCCAGGCAGTAAAACCGTAGGATTCCTCCAGTGTGGCTTCGGAGCCGAAGGATTGATTTATCAAACCCTCATTATATAGTTGATTATACAATACCGAACTTCTTCCCATCAACATCGAAAGTATCATTTCAAGACATATCTTTCGTTTAAGCAGATCATATCCGGTGAATCCGACCCTGTCCCTGATCCCCATTTGGAATTGAGGCACGGCCACCGCCAGTTTACTTTCAACCAGTTGGCTTTTATGACCATGGGTTTCCTCTGGAAAAACTTTTTGGATATTGCCTGGATTGTCCCTTGTAATGATCTGTTCATCTGTCATTTTGAAAACGGTTTCAGCTTCGACATCTCCAACAACCACAAGAATCATATTGGAGGGGTGATAAAAGGTATGATAGCATTTATACAGGGTTTCCTTTGTGATCTGGCTGATGCTTTCCACAGTACCTGCAATGTCGATTTTTACAGGATGTTTTTCATACATTGCGCCAAGAAGATTGAAAAATACCCGCCAATCAGCGTTGTCCTCATACATTTTAATTTCCTGCGCGATAATGCCCTTCTCCTTCTCCACATTTTCATCGGTGAGATAGGGGTGCTGCACATAATCCAACAACAACCTGAAATTCTCTTCAAACCCCTCTGTACAGGAAAAAAGATATACGGTCTGTGTAAAAGCGGTATACGCATTGGGTTGGGAGCCCAGCTTTGAAAACTTATCCATGACGCTTCCGTCTTCCTGTTCGAAAAGCTTATGCTCAAGAAAATGGGCAATTCCATCGGGTACTCGTGTTTGCTCGGTTTCCCCCGGGGCAATAAAGGTATTGTCGATGGACCCGTAATTGGTGGCAAAGGTTGCGTAAACCTTGTGATAACCTTTTTTGGGTATCACAAAAACCTTTAGCCCGCTCGGATGATCATTTCGAATGACTTTTTCCCGGATGCGTTCAAATTCCAGTGTTTTCATGCTCTCACTCCTTTTGATTGTCTGGAGATGCGGTTAAAAAGTAAACGGTATCCAGCGCGATGTTTTTTGAGATGCGCACCACATCCTGCTTTTCCACTTTCATCAGCTTTTCCAGAAAGGCTTCGGCGGTGTCATTTTGACCCGATAAAATCTGGCTGAGGAAAAAGTCAACCATCGCCCCCTGGGTATCCTGCATGGACTTAATCCCGGTTTGGAAGCTGTTTTTTGTGGCTTCCATTTCCAGATCGGTGATGCTCCCGTCGCATATGGCCTTCAACTGTTGATGAATGACATTTTCAGCTTTTTCACGGTTGGTTGTTTCGATACCGCTGGCAGCTATCAGCAGCCCTTTGAACTTTTCCAGCATTGTGAAGGTTGTATAGGCCAGGCTTTCCTTTTCGCGAACGTTTTGAAACAGTTTGGATTGAACCCCGCCACCGAGGACACCGTTATATATCGCCAGAGAGAAATAATCCGGGCTGCTGGATTCGACCTGTGTTCGAAAACCAAGGCACAATTGCCCCTGGCTGACATCCATCGGCTCTTCCACCCTTTTCACCTGTGAAACCTGCTTCTGAACCTGCGGGGGTTTCAGCAACTCGTGGTAGTTTCTCTCCAACAGGTTGAATTTGTCGGTGAAGCGCTTTATTGCATCCTCCCGTACATTTCCGGATATGAAAACATAAATGGGGCTTTCGGCAAGCATCGCACGATACCTGCCCATAAGCCCGTCACGGGTGATGGCGGCCGCCCCGGCCTCATCACCGTCCTCATGAAGCGCGTAGGGCTCACCAGCGCACATTTCTTCAAAGCATCTTTGTATGGCATACTGCATCTTATCATTGACACGGCTTTGTATTCTTTGAATCAGATTTCCCTTCTCCTGTTCAAAGTAGTCCTTCTTGAAAAGCCCATCCTCTGTAACCGGATCTGTCAATACTTCAAGAAGAAGGCTTCCGGCCTCATCAAACAGGTTCGTTTTTCCGGAAGTATATTGATCTGAAACAAACCCGCTGTAAAAATGGAGAATTTGAAGCTCACCCTTTTTATGAACCCCTGCTTCAAGGCTCGCACCATAAAGCTGTTCAAGCCTGCACGCCAGATCCTGCTGTGTGGGGTAACGATTGCAGCCTCTTCTAAGGACGAAAGGAAACAGCGCATTTTCGTTGACTGTTTCTTTCGCAAGCGGGTAAACCAGAAAGATATCAATTCGCATGGTCTTGAATTTATCAGATGGAATGGAATAAAAAGTTATCCCGTCCTTTTCAAACAGTTTGTTTACCGAAACCAGTTTTTTTTTGTTATCCATCACTGATCATCCTTTCAAGAAAAAGGTTTCATCCAATCATCCATCTGTTTATTCATCCCCAAACATGGATAAAAATATGACGACATGATTTTGCAGCAGACCTTGTTCCAACAAATAAAGATGCATGATTTTAGTCAATGCAGTGAAATCATGATATAGTTATTGTTATTATATCATAAGTAAAACAATATTGAATTTTTTTCGCAAATGGACTGATATCATTTGAAAACGCTGAATACAAACTTTAATTACCGGCTACCTAATCGCATTGGGTATTTTACCGATATATGATCTATAGCCTCCAATTCCGATATACCCTTCTCGGGGTTGGTTATAATTAACCAAAATAACAATAGTTTGAATTCCGGAGGAATGCACCATGTTCTATCTTGGTTTGGAAAACCAGATTCATTTGTTTATTATTATTGTTTTTTCTTCCTATATCTATCTTTCTTCGTTTTCAATTCGGCAGCCTTCTGCTTTCATCAAGCATTTTGGTACGGCTTTCTTTATACCCCTAGTATTGTGTCTGATGTCCTTCTTATCGTTGAACAGGGAACATGCCTCATCCTACCTGTTTTTTGCGGAGTTTATTCTTATATCTGCTCTTTTGCTGATCCTGCTGGTACAAAAGAATGGTGATTTTACATATGTTATCTTTTTCCTGCTTTATGCTCTGCCTGTTTGTATCGGTATTTTGAACCTGAACTTCGATTCCATCGGCCGCTCTGCGGTGTTTACCCCGGTGATTGGTGCCTATGCCGGAATTTCTGCCATTCTAGTCGTTTCCTCCATGATTTCAAAAAAGAAGGAACACCTGCCAATGTACTGGGGCTTCCTTTCAATATGTGCTTCGCTGCTGCTCATACGCCTAAGCCCCGGACAGACTGCAACAACAATTGCGTTGGTTATGAAAGCGACCGGATATATACTCTTTTCCTGGTTTTTTTATCGCTCGACTGTCTATCAGCTGCAGCAGCAGCATTCCAAAAACACTTCAATGCTTGAAAGGCTGAGTGATAATGTTCAACGGGAAGTGAACCGGAGAGTGGAAGAAATCGAACGCTCCAATAAAAAGCTGGTGGAAATCTCAAAAACAGACGGCCTTACAGGTGCATATACCAAAAAGGCCATTCTGGATATGATGGACATGTCTATCAGCAAGCAATCCGATACTGTTTTTTCCATACTGATGTTTGATATTGACAATTTTAAAAAGATCAATGATACTCACGGACATATCACCGGTGATAAATGCATTAAAAACCTGATGAACATCTGCCGGAATTCCTTCCGTGGCGATGACGTGATCGGGCGTTTCGGTGGTGACGAATTTGTCATCCTGCTGCCGGGAACAAGCCCGGTGAAGGCCTATCTTGTGGCCGAGCGCTTTCGCAAAAATGTGGAACAGACAAAAGACCCCCACTACACAGTTTCCATCGGTGTGGCTTCCTACCCGCTTGACGGCAAGAATGCAAAGGGTTTGATCAGTTCGGCAGATAAAGCACTATACATATCCAAGGAGAAGGGCAGGAATATGGTCAGCCACACAGGACAGATTGAAGAATGAATTCTCAACAGAGCAGAAACCCGGTGAGACCCACCGGGTTTTCACATCTAAAAACCAGAGGGTGGGGCCCAGGTACCTTGGTACGTGAACCAGAGGGTGGAGCCCAGGTATCTTGGTACGCAGAACCAGAAGGAACAGTTACCTTGGTAAAATTTAGTTAGGAGAGACATGTAACCAGTGGGACAGAGGTACCTGGGCCCCGCCCTCTGTCCCTTATTGGTGATAAGTGGACAGGAAATCTTCTATGTCGGTAATCGCTTTGGTAAGGCCTTCCGGCTCCATCAGGGCAACCAGCCTGAAATGATCCGGCTGGAACCAGTTAAAGCCTGTACCCTGAACGATCAGTATTCTTTTCTCTCGCAGAAGATCCAGTGCAAATTGTCGGTCATCCTTCAACCCAAAATGCTCCATATCCAAACGAGGGAACAGATAAAAAGCACCCCGTGGCTTTGTGCAGGAGACACCAGGAATTTCATTCAGCAGCCGCCAGGCTGTTTCTCTTTGCTGATACAGCCTGCCACCGGGCTTCACCAAATCATTGATGCATTGATAGCCATCCAGCGCTGAACAAATGGCATATTGGGAGGGAACATTGCTGCAAAGGCGCATGGAGGATAACAGGATGAGCCCTTCAATATAATCCTGCGCCATCTCCCTGTTACCACTCAGAACCATCCAGCCGGTTCTGAACCCTGCCATCCTGTGGGATTTTGACAGCCCGCTGAGGGTTACCACGAGGGTATCCTCCGTCATCGAAGCCGGAGAGATATGCTTTTCACCATCATATAGAATTTTGTCATAAATCTCATCGGAAAAGATGATCAATCGGTGCTTCTCGGCAAGATGAACCAGCTGTTCCAGGCAATCTCTTGAATAGACCGCACCGGTAGGGTTGTTGGGATTGATAATGACAATGGCTTTTGTATTCGCGGTAATCTTTCTTTCAATGTCACGAACATCGGGCATCCAGTCAGCTGATTCGTCACAGAGATAGTGAACGGGCTTACCCTGACAGAAGTTTACCGAACCCGTCCACAGAGGATAATCCGGCGCAGGTACAAGCACTTCGTCTCCGTTGTTTAACAGGGCTTGCATCACCAGCATGATCAATTCGCTGACACCATTACCTGTGAAAACATCATCAATGTCGATATTGCGTACACCCTTGCGCTGGTAGTACCGGACAATGGCTGCCCTGGCCTGTTCAATCCCATTGGAATCACAATAAGCCTGAGCCTGAGCTCGTGTAATATTGTTCTTAATGTCATCTACCACCGTATCCGGTGCGAACAGACCAAAGGATGCCGGGCTTCCAATATTCAGCCTGGTGATCTTCTGGTTTTCGGCCTCAAGGCGTTTTACCTCTTTTAAAATAGGCCCCCGGATTTCATAAGACACCTGATTCAATTTGTTAGATCTGGTAAATACTGTGTTCATAATGTTCCTCCTCCCAACACCTGTTCCATGCAGCCATCCAACCCTGAACGGCCGATTTTCGGAACTGATTTTAATGTGCCGGACTAAAGGTGAAGCATGCGCTATGTCGAACGAAGCGGACAGCAAGCTCACACGATGCTTTATTTGGGTTAGCTGTTTTCCAATGGGTTATTCCACTGTAAAGCTTGTTTAACACAAATAAAAAACTCTTCCAAACCCCGTAAGGGACGGAAGAGTTATCCGCGGTACCACCCTAATTAGCATAAATGCTCAGCTTTATCCAGTACTATCATACTGTCCCTTTGTAACGTAAGGGAAACGTCACTCCCTACTAAGGTTCGGGAGGCGGCTCGGAAGCTGCCTTCTGTACTTTCACCCGCCAGGACTTCCACCACTCCCGGCTCGCTGTATGGCTACGATACATACTCCTCTTCTTCATTGCCTTTGCTTGTTTAGTTTTTCTGCCTCACAATGGAGAACAGAATGATTTTTATCATTATATTACAGAGCTATGGTATTTGCAAGAAAAATTTTAATTATTCATGAACCATATCCCCCGTTTACCCGTTTATGAAGTAATTCAAATTTGGCCAAGCACTTTGCCATGCTAATGCTTACAAAGGAAGAGGGATACCGATCAGCGATGTCTTCCTATATCTTTTCCAGCTGGTTTTCACGCACCGAAGCATGTACATGAAGTTGCTGAAAATGAAAGAAAAAGCTGAATTAATGAAGGATGTAGTATATCGTTTCCTCGATTCTTTTTCCATTAACTGGCTGATGTATAGTACAGAGATATCTCGTCGATGGTCTCTTCCTTTTTTCTCTGTATCATTGAGGATAGATACCTCGCTCCTATTATTGTCATCTTTAATGTCACCAAATTCCGAACGGACATTATGGCTCATTAGCTTCCATAAAACCTGAGCTTATCGGTACCATCTGATGATCACGAATTGTAAAATACACATAAATTTTCTTTGGTGGCCCAGCAATCCATCCCATCAAGCCGCCCTCGGCATAAAATGTCTGTACAATCGTGTTTGCGTTCATTACATAAGCTTCTATAGGGGGTGATAAAGCTACCCCTGTTTCAGCGGTTTCTTTTGTTATATCTTTCGTTTGGAATAAATTATTATGGATCGATTCATATTGTTCGTTCGATATCGTGAACGTTTCATCAAATGAGATGCTTGGAAATTCTAAAACCGCTTGATTATTTGCCATCAACCCGACTGATCCGTCAAACGACATATTACCATGGCCCGCTAAATTTTGGTCAACAATCTCTTCACTGGGAACCAACTCCAAAATAGAGTTGGTGTTGTCGGAGGTGTGCCGGATTATAGGTTCATATACTTTCATCGTCTTCATATCATATAAAAATAAACTGCTTTGGCGTGCGCCGTGCAAATAGTATTTATAAACAATCAGTACATATGACTGTGTGTCATCTTTTACGCAGAACAAATTGAATCTGTTGCGAAAAAATTCACGATGCCCCTCATAAGGAGGAAAAGAAGGATCATACCACTTTCCTAAACGAATAAAAACATTGCGCAATGAAACATTGGCGTCTGTTTTTTGAAACGACAAATAAACACCGCCGTCCTCTTCGGAAACTTCTACGGTGATCGGTTGGTCTGTAGAAGTTTCAAAGTCACAAACTGTTTTAAATTTTTTATCGGAATCGGCATACGCTTTATATATAAGTACAGCGCCGACAATAATAGCAACAGCAAGTACAACAAAGCAACAACGCTTGAAAAGAGACATTATGTTCTCCTCACTTTCTAACAAGAAACCTATTCCAAAACCGCATTAGAAACAAGTTAAACTTTATAGCTATAGCGTTTCGGAATAGATTTAACCAATATCAAAAATCAATAGTTAAAGAATTGATGCGCTGAGCCACTCGCAGCGCTTTCAAACGGGGAAGCACATTAGAGCTTTCCTTATGTATAACACGGGCAATATAATCCACCGAATTTGTTATTGCATCAGCATCTGCAACGGTTTTGCCTAATGTTGCTGTACTTCCAATAAAGTCGGATAACTCAATCCCGTAGGGGTTGTACTGAGAAGAATACCAGCGCATATTACTTGCGTTTAATGCGGCGTCCATGTAAGCTGAATTCTAAGTTCCAGCCATACAAACCATCCTTTCATACATATAATCACTATTACAACCTATATTTAGATTATGTATTATAATATATCTATTGTCAACATTTAATTCTTTTTATGGAATATTTGGCGAATTGACATTATAAATGCAACCCCTTGTTTCTTTGTGGTTGCACTTGGGATGACAGCGCAAGGGCAGCATGCCGTAGGTTTTGCGGGTTATTGGTTTAAAATGCACGAAACATGTGAAAACTAAACCATCAAACACAGTTTGAACAGCTTACATAGGACGAATCAGAGGAGTACTTATGGCTAAGAAAAACTTTCTTATCTTTGCAATCATCATGGTTTGTGTTACTGGTGCAGCATTTTATGGAATTTATACAAAGGCTGAAAATCAGCTGAAGGCAAAAAAACAGCCCATTACGGCAAAGCTTCCTGAAAAAGCTCCTAATGAAGCAAGCCATCTGTTGCCGCAGACTTATACTACTGAGATCCAAAGCCCGCAAAAAGCCGATACACCCAAAACAATCACAAATGGCCAGAAATATTATACCCCTCTTTCCACAGCCGATAGTAAAAATATTCTGTTAATCGGTAAAGACCCATGCTATTCCAACTTTGACATCCTGATTATCGTATCGGTGGATGAGAAGAACAAAACCGTAAGCATGGTGGATCTGCCCAGAGACATCTATATTGATTATACCGATGCGATTTTGGAGGAACTGCAAAAAAATGACGAAGAGTTTTATCATGAAAAGGGAGCCTGGAAGTTGAATGCAGCCAATGTTGTCGGCAGGAAGATCAAATACTGCCCTCAAAGTGAAAGGTTCGCCGGGAAGCGGGAAATGAACTTTCTGACTGATTTGATAGAAGAAGTTTTCGGTATTGGGATTGATGATTATATGGCCATCGAAACCGATGGTTTTAGAGAAGTGGTGGACTATTTCGGCGGTGTGGTGGTGGATGTACCGTATGCGATGGATTACGAGGACCCACTGCAGGATCTGTATATCCATCTTGAACCGGGGCTCCAGGTTTTGGATGGCACCCAGGCCGAGAAATTCGTACGTTTCAGGCAGGGGTATAATGAATTTGGCCGGATGGTCAGTTATTCCCGGGCTGAAAACACCTTTCTTTTTCTGAAATCCTTCTTCAAACAGCATGTTACACTGCGAAACCTGAATAAGGCCGGAAAGGTTTATGAGATCGTGAAGGAAAACACAGCCACCAGCGTTCAAACACTGGGTGACTGCTATCAATATGCCCGTTTGGTCACAAAGGTTCTGGAGGATGATTACACCATTGAATCCACAATGGTTGAATGTATAGAGTCAAGGAATATTGATGGTGCGCGGTATGACATCATCCGCAGCGAACAGTTAAAGTAACAGGTTGTTTGGCAAGAGGAAAATGATACTATATCAGTTGTGATCCAGCCGTTTTTGAACCTCGCTAAAAATACGTTGTGTGGGATTCTTGTTCGAATTTAATAAGGAACAGCGTTCACGCTAATTGATGGAAAGGGGGTAAACTTGAATTTACCCCCGGTTGGGAGACCGTTCGGAAAAGCATATTTACTCATAATACAAAGAATAAACAAACATTCCGAGCCGGCTCCTGGAATTAAGCTCATGCTTACTCTATGGGCTTATACTCGTACGTCACCTCGCCGTCCATGATGGTGACCAGGATATATTTTGCTGCCTTCTTGTTTTCCGCTGTAAGCTCGGGCACGTCAAAGCCTGCCGTGGAGAAGTAACGAACACCTCTGTCCTTCGTCACCTCGTTTTCCGCTCCCTTGTAAAACACCCATACATTTTTAAACTTGCTGCGGTATTTTACAAGAATATCTCTGAATAACTGCGCTTCTTTCTTGTCGGTAAAAACCTGCGGATCGTTTTCGAGAAACAGGAACACATTCTCCCCTGTGAAGCCGTCCAGTTGCTGCAGCAGCCAGCTCCATTGCCCTGTGGTACCATTTCTGAGGCTTTTAGCTTTTATATCCAATGATATAAACCTGGAGTTTTGAAGGTCTGTGACGCTATAGCCCACACCCGTTGAAACAGAGGGCTTTTGCAGTTGTGCCAGCACCTGATGGGAACCACCGCCCACGAATGCGCCCACCTCGATATACTTATTGATCTTATCGGCTAAAAACGCGGTCAGATGCTTTTCCACGTCATTGGCTGGCTCTCTGGCCTGCCCAAAAACTGAGAATCGATAATTTGTTTCACCCTGTACGAATGTTTTTGGCTGGCTTCTGTAATCCACCGGCTCGGTATCCGGCGGAAGCTTTGTAAAATCAACCTTGCTGCTGGTCTTTACGTTGAATTGCAGATCGTCCAGATAGATATGTCCTTCCTCGTTCAGTGGTTTTGGGTTTACCACATACAGCCGCGTCACCCTGGCTGGCTTTGCGATCTTCTCAATACTCCCCTCGACATATCTCCAACCTGTCCAGCTGATGCCTTCTGAAAACATCACATACTTCTTCTCGCCCTTCGCATCGATCACCTCGGCTCGCAGCCAGCTTTTTGTAAACCTTTGGCTGTATGCCCACAGACCAATGGTTTCGGTTTCCTCGGGGATGCTGATTCCATTTTCACCCAGCATCAAATACGCTGCCTGGGTTTCGGGCGCCTCCTTGAACACATAGTCCAGGCGCGCGCTGGACAGACCCGAATTTGCATAATCGGTTACCACCTCAGCACCCCCGGGAACCCAGGAAGGATAGGATGAGAAGCTGATGTTTTTATTCTCAAAATTCTGAACGACGGTGTTTTCCAAAGGCTTCACAGCCATCTCGGTGGTCATTTTTTCACGCTCGACGGTGATGACGGACAGATCATCGAAGTATACTTCGCCGATCTCTGAGATCGGATTCACCTGAACAAGATATATGCGTGTCAGCTTTGCCGGCATGGGAACACCGTTCAACGGGATTTCCACATACCTCCAGCCCTTCCAGTCAAGCTTTGTGAGGTCGCCCAGGCGATAGACCTTGTTCTTGCTGTCCTTTACCTCGATGCGCAGCCAGTTGGAATTTTCCTGGCTGTTATAAACCCATAGGCCTACCCGAATGGCATTCTGAGGCAGGTCGATCCCCTGACCGGACAACTGTGCATAAACCGCCCTGTTTGTTTCGGCGGGTTCAAAATTATAAGATAGCTTTCCGGATTTCTCTCCCCCGTGTTTTTGTTCGGAGGATATGGTGTATGAACCTTGGACTGTAGAAGGATATGGTAGAAATGCGGCGTTTGTCTTTTCAAAGTCATCTACCAGCGTGCTGACGGTTGGAAGAACCGTAATACCGCAGTTGGCACTGACATTGCCAACCGAAGCCTGAATATAGCCATAACCTGATTGGGTGGACACAAAGGTGTTTCCAGTAAAGAAACCAATGCCGCCCATGGTTTTCCAGTTGATATCAGCAGGATCGATGGATGCTTTGTAGCCCTCGGAATGCTCCCCGATCACTGTAAAGGTTTTACGTTCCTTTGAAATCAGTGTGATGTTGGTATGATTTAAGGTGAGCTTAACCGGCCCGCCAAACACATAAACAGGGTACTCGGTCTTCACGCCTGCCACTGTTGCCGTTATCGTTCCGGTGCCATAAGAGGTCGGCCTGAGTACATTCCCTTCAAAGGAGCCTTCAATACCGGTAACCTGCCATTCAATTTCTTCGGGATTGAGTATTACCGGGTTCAGATAGGCATCATAACCGGTTACGGTATAGGCCCTGGATGTATTGACAAAAACATTGGGATCAGTTGTATGGATGCTCAGACTGGCCAGGGGTGCAGGCGGCGCTTTGGAAAACACGCCCACCGCGTTGGGGATTTTGCGCTGGACACCGTCACTGGGGCTGTTTTGCACCGCAACGGTTTGTGTGCCCGGCTCTCTGGAAACCATGGTGGTTGAACCGCCGCCATCCAATGCAACAGCGTTCCAGGATCCAATTTCCAGCATGAACGCGGCCAACTCCTGCATGGTCATGCCGATACTGTGAGATTGCCTGCCGTCTACAGCCACCATATACAGCTGCTTACCATCCCGGCTGCTGCCTACGGCTGTTCTTGGGTGCCTTCCTGCAACTTCGTGGGTAAAGGTTTGAGGGATCGCGCCATCCACTACAATCATTCCGCCGCCGCTGACCGCCATTTTCATATTGGCTGCATCCGGTGAGGTGATAACTTCAAACCTGACCGGATCGCCCACCTTGAAGTTTTCAGTAATTAATGGGGTATTTTCCTTGCGAGTGATCACCACATAACCATTCACTGGAATATCGGTGGCCTCCATGTTATACCGGATTTCCCTGACAACCCCGTCGGCAATGATCATTTCGGTCATATCGGGGTAATAGCCATTGCGGGTGCCTATCGTCGTCGTGCGCCATTTTCTGTCTAAAACCGTAAAGTCGGTATAGCCGTAAAAAGGCTCATTATATCTGGCGATGCTGATGAACCCACCGTTTGGTGCATAAACCTTCATGTCGGTTTTCCAATAACCAAAAACAGCCACATCGGTATTGTCAATTCCAAATGTAGCCATATTGTCTTTGTCGAGGTTGAAATTTGCATCGGCTGTTTTCAGGTTTTGGTCTTGCACCATGGGGCCTATCACGTTCTGTTGCCCGGCTTGCTCGGAGGCAAGAAAAAAACTGCCATTAATGCCGGCAATGGCACCCCACTCCTTCATGTGTTCGGAAGTTGTCTGGGGTTTTTGAATGGTATCCTTGTTAGCCAATGTATCAATATGTACATTTGAATTGCTCAGGTTGGCTTTCAAAACATAGATGGTCTGCCACCCCTGATCGGTAAACCGTACGATTTTGTCCTGCGTAACACCGGAGGTAATGGTTTTGGTTTCCACATTCTGATAAATGACGGAATTTACCACAGGTGCATCAACCACCTGTGCACCCACCGAAGTTGATGTGAGCAATATCAGACTTGATAAAAACGCAGCTACTGCTTTTTTCATATGCATATTGTATTCCTCCGTAAAGCTTATCTTTTGCCTGCTTTTCCTTTAGACCCTTTCGGGCAGGAATAGGTTCCACCTGAAAGGGGATTGACCGCGTTTTGAGCTTAAAAATGAATACCTGCGATGAAACAGCCCATACAGATGGGAATGGCTGTGGGACGGCAATAACCACAAACTGCACAGGCAGTTTGTGAGCCTGCTTCAGGCCGTGTAGTGAGCAGACCTGCTTGTTTCTATTTTACCATGCAGGTGGAAAAAAGACTACTTTTCAAGGTTTACGTTTTCATTAAGTATATAACAATAAAAAGACATTATGATTACAAGGTGTTTTAAACTCAGCTTTACTTTTTACCCTTGGCGGGTTCGATATTGATTCGTCTGCCCTTAATCTGGGCCAGCTTCATTGCCGCAAGGACCTCTTTCTGGTTTTCAACGGGCACTTCGACAAAGGTGAATTTATCGTACATGTCAATTTTCCCGATGACCTTTCCCTGAATTCCTGTCTCACCAGCAATGGAACCTACAATGTCCCGTACCTGGATTCCGTCCTTTCGACCCACATTGATGAACAGCCGCACCATGCCTTCCTCGGCGGTACTGTCACCATAATGCCCTTCATGTTCGTTTTCTTTTTCGTGAATCTCCTTATTATCCGATAAGACCATTTTCATCAGCGCAGCTGCAACATCCATCGATGTATATTCATCATCCGTCAGTTGTTCAACCATTGACAGATAACGATCCAGTTCCGGTTCATCCATTATTTGCCGGACTTTATCAAAGAAACGGCTGGTTTTGCTCTCTTCGATATCGTTTTGCGAAGGAATGGAGCGTGGAAAAATCTTCGTATTGGCATAACGCTGGATGTCCTTAATGGCATAAAACTCTCTGCGTCCAGTTACAAAGGTAAACGCTTTTCCAGTTTTTCCAGCCCTTCCTGTCCGACCGATGCGATGCACATAATATTCTTCATCCTGAGGAATATCGTAGTTGAAAACAATTTCAATATCATCCACATCAATTCCTCTGGCTGCAACATCGGTAGCAACAAGGACGTCGATGCGCCCATTGCGGAACATTCCCATCACCCGATCTCTTGCGGGCTGCCCCAGATCACCATGCAGCCCCTCGGCCAGGTATCCGCGCAGCTGCAGCTCGCTGACCAATTCGTCCACGCGCCGCTTTGTGTTGCAAAAAACAAGAGAAAGCTTGGGATTGTAGTAGTCTACCAGCCTGGTCAATGCTTCAAGCTTCCGAACCGGCGTAACCTCAAAATAGTATTGTTCAGTGCTCGGTACAGTCAGCTGCTTATGGTTGACCTTAATGGTAACCGGGCTTTTCAAGTATTCTCGTGATATCGCCATGATTTCCGGCGACATCGTTGCAGAAAACAGAAGGGTTTGTCTCATTTTAGGAACATCCTTCAAAATGGTCTCCATATCTTCCCGGAAACCCATGTTCAGCATTTCGTCTGCCTCGTCCAGTACAACCATTTCCACCGAATCCAGAGAAATGGTTTTCCGCTCCATGTGATCCATCACCCTTCCCGGTGTACCGATCACAATATGCACTCCCTGGTTCAGGGCTTTGATCTGTCGGTCAATAGGCTGTCCGCCGTATATGGGAACCGCTTTCAGTCCCTTTTTGTACTTTCCGAATTTTTTAATTTCTTCTGCTGCCTGGATTGCCAGTTCACGGGTAGGACACAGGATGAGAACCCGAACCCCCTTATCAGAGGGATTGATTCTTTCTATGGCCGGCAAGCCGAATGCGGCAGTCTTTCCCGTTCCGGTTTGAGACAGACCGATCAGATCCTTCCCCTCAAGGATCGCTGGTATAGCCTGTGTCTGGATGTTCGTTGCTTCTTCAAAACCCATTTCTTCTACTGCCTTGAGTAACTCCGGTGCTAAAGGCAGCTCCTTGAACTTCATTTTTCCCATGTAAAATCACTTTCTTCCTGCTATAGCAGGATTATTCCCAGGGCGCTGCCTGGTAATGTGCGCAAAATGGCCCTGGCTTGCTGATTGCCTGCAATAGATTAATGATCCTTTCGCAGTGAGCGCTGATTGCCTTTTTCATCCACAAGGATAATGCTGTCCAGCTTCTGCTTCACGCCCTTACGGAAAGCTGCCAGATATTCTGTGCGAAGCCGTTGCTGCTCATCGGCTTCTTCCGCTGTAAGCCCAACGGTTTTGGCCTTACGCGCCAATTCATTGATTCTTTTGATATTCATCTTATCTTCTGGTTCCTTTTCTGAACTCATAGCTTTTCCACCGGTCCGATTTCTTCGCCGAAGGTGTCTACAGTCACTTCGCGCATGACCTGCGCTTCTTTCGGACGATCCTGGTAATCTCTTTTCACGGATACAATCCGTTCAGCTTCCTCCATACCCTCGATAACCTTGCCAAAGGCAGCATACTGCCCATCGAGGTGGGGAGATTTTGCAACCATGATAAAAAATTGTGAGCCTGCAGAATTGGGGTGCTGAGAACGAGCCATGGAAATTACACCTCTGTCATGGGCCAGGTTGTTCGTAAAACCATTGCCCGAGAACTCTCCCCGAATAGAATAGCCGGGGCCTCCCATACCGGTTCCCTGAGGGTCTCCGCCCTGTATCATAAACCCGGGGATTACCCTGTGAAAAATGGTATCGTTATAAAAGCCGGTGTTGACTAAAGCAACAAAATTTCTGACAGTATTCGGAGCGATATCTGGATAAAGCTCAATTTTGATACTGTTTCCGTTTTCCATCGTGATGGTTACAATTGGATTCTTCATAGGCTTCCTTTCTTACGTTGGGTATATTTTCATTACAAAAATGCAAAGCTATTGTATCAAAAAACACACAAGGTTACAAATAGTTTTCCTGTGCATCCAGCTTTACTGAAAGTTTGCCAATAATGCGGAATTTTAAAACATATTTTTCCCTGAACACCTAACATTACTGTTCACACCCCTTTAGCAAGTTCATAAGTTGCTGCAGAGCGCAGCGAAGGATCTTACAGGAGTAATGCGAGATCCTTCACTTCGTCCAGGATGACAGACTGCGCCTGCTTTCCTGTGAACAGTAACCATCTGGCTTTATGAGCTTTATGATGTTTCTGAGCATGTATTGTGATACAATAATGAGGAATAATAGGTAAGTTCTTCAGTTCTGACCAATAGTACCATATTGGAGGAATTCGTCCTATGAAGAATGAAACGGATCAATTTATAACCGTTAACCAATGTTCCATCCGGTTTCGGGAAGCCGGAAACGGACCAACCCTTGTGTTGGTGCACGGCATTGCCGGGTATAAAGAGGAATGGCAGCCTGCCATTAATATTCTTCAGGAGAAATTCAGGGTTATCGCACTGGATCTTCCCGGACACGGTTTAAGCGGGAAACCCGACATTGCCTACACCATTAGTAACCTGACCGATTTTGTCAAATCCTTTTTTGAAGCCATGCAGTTGGAAAAGGTATTCCTTGCAGGGCATTCCCTGGGTGGTGCAATCACTTTAAGCTTCACCATGCAATACCCCCATCTGGTGGAACGTCTCATCCTGCTGAATAGTGCGTTCACACAACTGCCCCTTTTTATTCGGCTTGGTTCATTAGGGTTTCTTCCCCATGTGATCCGCAAAGTACCCTTCTGTTTTGTAAAAGCTTCGGCAAAGCGCGCTTTTTATGATCACAGCATGATCACAAATCGCTGGCTGAAGGATGCATACCGTTATATGAATGAACCCGGTGCTTTAAGGGTGATGTTTTCCATCATCCGCTCAAACATGACCCTAATGGGCCTGAAAAAAGAGCTTCGGGAGCTTTTTTTGAGTAAGCTCAACCAGTTGACTACTCCAACTCTAATCCTGTATGGTGAAAAGGATCGGGTAGTACCGAATCGTAATTCCAAAGCACTGCACCAGGTACTGCCGGTTTCCGATTGTGTTCCTTTTGAGAACTGCGGGCACGAGCTGCAGTATGAATGCTGCGAGCAATTCTGTGAGCAGGTGATTCGTTTTTTAAACCAAAAAAATCCCGTTAAGATGGAAACCGGGGAGCAAAGAACATGATGAAGGCAATGACATTTTCACTGTTACAGGAGTCTTATGCTGTTTGCAGGTTGGATAGTACTTCAAAAATACCTGATTGGCTGAAGGGCGATGCGTTTTATTCCATCACAAAAACCGCCGAGGAACTATCTGTGGTGTGCAGTGAAGAACATGTACCCTGTGATGTTCAAAGCGAAACAGGCTGGATAATTCTTAAAATCCAGGCGAAACTGGACTTTTCACTGACAGGAATCCTTGCCGAAATCAGTACAATACTGGCCGACCAGGGTATCAGTATTTTTGCACTTTCTACTTACGATACGGACTATGTGATGGTAAAAGAGAAGGATCTCGTTCAGGCCGCTGCAGCGCTTCGATAAGCAGGTCATACAGTAATCTGTTAAGTTCATCCGCATACGTCTCTTTGCTTTACTTCATTTCGTAGGCTCGATTTCTCCATGAAGTCACTGCTTGCCCCTTGCACGCCACTAACCTATACTTCATTAAGCAGCGGGGACAGCTCTCCCTCATACAGAATGAACAGCTTATGCAGGGGGCGGGTCATAGAGACATACAGCAGCTTGATATCCAGCTCATCCTCCTGATAATGGGTGCTGTTGGCATTGGAGAGAATCACGATGTCAAATTCCAGGCCTTTGGACAGATAAGACGGAACGATCACCAGTCCGCTCTTGTATTCATCTTCCTTACCCGTGATCATATGAATATCCCGAATATCCTTTCTGACGATATCATATATCTTCTGACATTCCTCCAGCGTTTTACAGATGACCGCTGCGGATTTAAACTGCGGTCCCATTTCAGTGTGAAGGATGTCCTTTATCTTCTGAACAATCTGCTGGTTATTCTTCTGCTCCAGGATTCTAACCGGCTCCCCGTGCCGAATGACGGGCTGCCCCTTCGGGATGTTATCCTGGTGCAAATGGTCGATCACCTTGTTCGCCGCTTCCATGATCTCAACTGTTGTACGGTAGCTTTTTTCAAGCATCAGGATTTCGCAATCCTTTTCCTCAAATACATTTTCCTTGATGTCATCCCATGAATGGACGCCCCGGTAAGAATGAATTCCCTGGCACAGGTCTCCGAGGATGGTGAAAGAGCTGTCCTTGATGATTTTTCGCAGCACATAAATTTGGAAAGCACTGAAGTCCTGCGCCTCATCAATGATAATGTGCTTTACCGGAATTTTCTCGTCCATGCCGTATATGCGATATTTCAGATAGA
>JAAYJG010000457.1 GCA_012523055.1 Ruminiclostridium sp.
AAATCGGAGAATACCTCATCGACATTCATGGGCAGCATGACAATCAATCGTTACTGCGGAACAAAGCACAAATCGATTATTTGGACATGTTTTCGGGAAACGGTCTATTATCGGAAAGAGAGAGCTACCGAAAAGCCCTGTCACAGTTTCAAGATATCAATCAAAAGATCACCGGGCTGAAGGCCATGGAAAAAGAAAGGGCCAGACTGGAGGATTTATATCGGTACCAGACACAGGAAATCAGCGCCGCTGCATTAAAAAAGGACGAGGATCTGGAGCTTTCACGGCAGAGTATCCTTCTTTCCCATGCCGAAAGCATCGTAGAAGCGTTTAATACCGCACATACGGCGATATCCGGTGATGAAGAATTCAGTACCGGTGCTTTGGAGCAGATTCGGCGCGCGCAATCGGCCATTGAAAGCATAGCGCGGTTAGATCAGGAATTTTCTGTGGTTCGGGATAGCCTTATTGAAGTGATAGATAAACTGGAAGATGTCTCACGGGATATCCGAATGAAAAAGGATCAGATCAATTATGATCCGCAGCTGCAGCAGGAAGTGGAAGACAGGCTGGCTTTCATTGAAAGCCTGAAAAGGAAATATGGCAATACGGTGGATGAAATACTCGCCTATGGCGAAAAAGCCCGCCTGAAGCTGGAAGAAGTCTCTGATACCGATGCCGTCTTAAAAAAGCTGGCTGCACAACGGGATCAGTTGGATGGCTTTTTGTATGAATCAGCCTGCCGCATGCATGCCATGCGAGCTGAGGCGGGAGCTTTGTTGAAGGAAAAGGTTACAGCCCAGCTCAGGGATCTGGAGATGCCAAAGGCTGAGTTTGAAGTGGAAATCCGGTTCGATCCAAGTCGCCAATATCATGTGGATGGCCTGGACAGCATCGAGTTTTTAATCTCACCGAACCCCGGAGAAGGCTTAAAGCCACTGAACAAGATCGCATCCGGAGGGGAGATGTCCAGAATCATGCTGGCCATCAAAACCATTTTGGCTGATGTGGATGAGATTGGTGTTTTGATCTTCGACGAAATTGATACCGGTGTCAGTGGGAAAGCAGCCTTAAAGGTTGGTCAGAAGCTGATAGAGGTGTCACACAAGCACCAGGTGGTTTGCATTACCCACCATGCACAGATTGCAAGCCTGGCCAATGCGCATTTTCATATCAGTAAAAGCGTAGAGAACGACAGGACGACGACACAGATAAACAAGCTTTCCGACAGGGAAAGAGAAATAGAAATAGCCCGGCTGTTAAGCGGCGATACCGGTGAAAGCACCACCAAGCTTGCCCGGGAAATGCTTCAAAAGGGAGCAGAGTCGCGCAAGTGAATGTCAGAGGATTGTTAGGAGAGACTACTGCGGTGTAAAGTCTGAAACCTTATCACATTGATTATGGAATAAGTGGTAAATCAATTCAGATGAAACTTTTCACCAAAACAGATTTAGCTTTTATACAGAACTGATACGGAGGATGAAAAATTGAACATAAAATGGTCAAAGCACATCACATCAGCAGTCAACCCCGAGGGTTACCCGGAAAGCGAGCTGCCCGAGGTGGCCATGGTGGGCAGATCCAATGTGGGGAAATCCTCTGTGATCAACTTTTTAACCGGAAGGAAAAGCCTGGCCAGGGTAGGAAACACACCGGGCAAAACAAGGCTGATCAACTTTTTCAGCCTGGAGGACAAAATGCTTCTGGTCGACCTTCCCGGCTATGGCTATGCACAGGTTTCGAAGGAGGAGCGTGCCAGGTGGGGCAAAATCGTTGAAACCTACCTGCATAAACGCGATCAGCTGAAGCTGGTATTGATGCTGGCAGATATCAGGCACAAGCCTACAGCCGATGACAGGCTGATGGTGGAATGGCTGAATTCCATGGGAAAGCCATACATCATCATCGCGACAAAAGCCGATAAGATTACCCGAACCCATTACAAAGAACATCTTCTTGAAATCAGAAAAACCCTCGATTTGCTGCCGGATGTGCCTGTAATCCCGGTATCGGTCACAAAGAATACAGGCTTCGACCAATTATGGAATCAAGTTTTGAAAGTACTGCCCGAGCTTTTTCCCCGGGACGATGGGGTAAACTCTCCGGTTTGAATGGAAAGCCCCAAATGGGTACCCAAAATCCCAAGACTGTTTCAAACCAAAACAATTGAAGTGATTTTCAGACAGGTTGGTGTGATATGATAGCAGAAATTATTGCCGTTGGAACAGAACTGTTAATGGGACAAATTGCGAACACAAACGCGCAATATATCTCCAAACGATTGGCCGAGCTAGGGATCAATGTTTATTTTCATACTGTCGTGGGCGACAACCCCGCAAGGCTGGAGGCCACTCTGAAGGAAGCCCTGAAACGGTCGGATATTGTGATCACCACCGGTGGCCTTGGCCCCACAAAGGATGATTTGACCAAGGAAACCATTGCAAAAACCATGAACCGTAATCTTGTGCTGCATACAGATGTCCTGGAACAGATCCGGGAGTTTTTCATGAAAAAACACAGGCAGATGGTACCAAACAATGAGAAGCAGGCATACCTGCCCGAGAACAGCACCATCATCCCCAACCCCAATGGGACCGCGCCGGGGTGCATCCTCGAGGATAATGGAAAGACCGTTATCATGCTCCCCGGGCCTCCGAAGGAAATGCAGCCCATGTTTGATCAGACGGTGTTTGCGTTCCTGCGGCAAAAGACCGGCCTGATCCTCGTTTCGAGAATGCTGAAGGTTTTTGGAATCGGAGAATCGGAACTGGAAACCCGGCTGATGGATTTGATCGACAGTCAGGACAACCCCACCATCGCTCCTTATGTCTCACAAGGGGAGGTAACGGTACGGGTTACCGCGCGGTGTACAACAAAGGAAGAAGCATGCTCCCTTTTGGATCCTGTTGTTTCAGAGATTGAGGCCAGGATGGGTGCCATGGTCTATGCGGAAGAAGGAGAGTGCCTGGAACAGGTGGTTTTCAATCTATTAAAGCAAAACGGTCTGATAATGGCTACCGCGGAATCCTGTACCGGCGGGTTGCTCGCAGAAAAAATAATAAGCCTGCCAGGAGCGTCGGAGGTTTTTCAGCGCGGCTATGTCACGTATGCAAATCGCGCAAAAATAGAAGATTTGGGTGTTTCAGAGGATACCTTGAATACCTTTGGTGCCGTCAGCCGTGAAACCGCGCTGGAAATGGTACAGGGGCTTCGAAAAAAGACAGAGGCAACGGTTGGCGCTGCGATTACCGGAATTGCCGGCCCGGATGGTGGAACAGCGGAAAAGCCGGTCGGCCTGGTTTTCATTGCGGTTTTTGTGAAGGATAAAACGGTATGCAAGGCTTTTGAACTGATGGGCAATCGGGAGAGAATCCGCAATGATGCATGCATGCGTGCGCTGGATTTGATCCGACGCCTAATTCTGAACCTGGAATAAAAATGTCTAAAGTGGGCTGCTCCATAACTATATAGTAGAACCTTACAGCTGCAAAGCATAAAAGCATTTTTTCATTTGATGTTTTGCAGAAATAACTAAAGGAGAATACAGATTTGCTACCCGGACAAGAAAAAAAGCTGTCGAGAACGGCTACGATGGTCATGTTCGCGACGCTGCTGTCAAGAATAACCGGCTTTTTGCGCAATGTGCTGATCAAGAGCATCATGTCCCCGCAGGGCTATTCAGACGAGTTTATTTTGGCGTTTACTCTTCCGGACTTAATTTTCGAACTGCTGATGGGAGGAGCGATTACTGCCGCCATCATCCCTGTTCTAGCCTCCAGCCTGGCAAAAAACAAAGAAAAAGATGGCTGGAAGGCTATGGGAACCTTTATTAACTGTACGCTGATGGCCGTTATCGTTGCCGAAATCATTTTCTTCATCTGGACCCCTGCCTTTCTGAAGCTTACGGCAAAAGGGCTTTCCCCCGACACGCCAGAGTATTTACTCACCTTGAAGCTTACGCGTATTCTTCTTCCATCCGCTTTATTTATGATCATGACAGGCCTTATCAACGGTATACTGAACGCTTATCATAAGTTTACGGCAGTTGCCTTCGGGCCTGTGATTTACAACCTGTGCGTGGTCACCAGCATTTTTCTGTTTGGCGGTAAGAATGTGGAAGCGACAGCCTGGGGTGTCGTATTCAGTTCCATGATTTATTTCTGCATTCAATTTGCTTTTGCCTTCAAGTATCTGAAAAACTATCGCCCGCGTATGTACATAAAGAACAATACCTTTAAAGAGCTTTTAATGCTGGCAATTCCATCTCTTGCGGCATCTGCCGTGGCGTATGTGAACCAGATCGTCGGCGGAAGCTTTTCCAGTGAATTTGCCGAGAACAGCGTCACGATGATGAACAACGCAAACCGAACATGGCAATTGCCTCTGGGCGTTTTTGCCCAGGCGATGGGGGTTGCGATCCTGCCTACATTGTCCACCTATTTTGCGCAGGACAAAATCGACGACTTTAAACATGTGCTGTATAAGGGGCTTCGAACGGTTATGCTGTTATGTATCCCCAGCACGATGATCTTCATTGTCATGAACCGTCAGATCATGCAGATCCTTTTCAAATGGTCTGAAATGTCGGTTTATGAAAGCCGGATGTACGGGCTTGCGCTGATGGCCTATGCACCGGCACTGCTGTTTCAGTCCATGGTCGTCATTTTAAACCGGGCATTTTACTCCATTCAAAATTCCCGAATTCCCCTTGCCATCGGTGCCGGTACCATTGGGCTGAATATTCTGGCCAATTCATTTTTCGCGAATAACACCAACCTTGGGGCTGTTGGGACAGGGTTATCCTATGTCATTACCGATATGGTTTACGTATTTATCCTTATCTTCGTGTTCAGCCGGAAAACCGGTCTGAACCTGATACCTGAAAATTTCTCATTCCTTGTGAAAGTATCTCTGTCAACGATTGTTGCCGGGGTGGTGCTTTGTCTCACCACATCGATAATTCCCTTTCCATGGGAGGAAGGCTTTACAGTGGGGAGGAAGTTTGCGGAGGTATTCTCCGCAGGGGCTCAGCTTATCCTGCCGTTGCTGGCTTTTATGGTTACGGCAATATTGTTAAAGGTAGATGAGGTCAGGCACTTTATCGGGTCTTTCCTTGCGAGGCTGCAGAAGAACCCATAAAAATGAGAACGGTCCGCTGTTTTTTACCCAGGTAGTAGACTCTCTTAAGGCCCGAAATTCGGTTGCATCATGATAGTGAAATGAATGCATAGATGGAAAAACAAAGAAAATAAATTTTTTACAGGAAGAATTTGATTTATCTCTTGACTTGTAAGAAATGTTTCTATATAATAAAGAACAGATGTTCGTAAAATAATCCCCTGGTGGGTTTGCGGTAGGGAGGTATTATCATGGTGAATGGTGAAGAGAAAAAAAAGGCGCTGGAAATGGTATTCAACCAGATAGAAAAGCAGTTTGGAAAAGGTGCCGTCATGAAGCTGGGCGAGGCTGCCCATATGAACATTGACACTATCTCCACCGGTGCGTTGGGGCTGGATATCGCTCTTGGCGTTGGCGGCCTGCCAAGGGGTCGTATTATCGAGATATACGGTCCAGAGGCCTCCGGAAAGACCACCGTTGCGCTGCATGCAGTCGCCGAAGCCCAAAAGGCTAGTGGCGAAGCAGCCTTCATCGATGCCGAGCATGCGTTGGATCCCGTATATGCAAAAGCCCTTGGGGTAAATATTGAAAACCTGATCGTTTCCCAGCCCGATACAGGCGAACAAGCCCTTGAAATCGCTGAAGCACTGGTACGAAGCGGTGCCATCGATGTTATCGTTATCGACTCGGTTGCCGCATTGGTTCCCAAGGCCGAAATCGACGGCGAAATGGGCGATGCCCATGTCGGTCTGCAGGCCAGGCTCATGTCTCAGGCTTTGCGCAAGCTTTCCGGTGTGATCAGCAAGTCCAAAACAGTGGCCATTTTTATCAACCAGCTGCGTGAGAAGGTTGGGATCATGTTTGGTAACCCCGAAGTGACTCCCGGTGGCCGTGCCCTGAAGTTTTACGCCTCCGTCCGTCTGGACGTGCGCCGCATTGAAACCCTGAAAGACGGCACTAACGCCATTGGAAACCGAACAAAGGTAAAAATCGTAAAAAACAAAGTGGCTCCCCCCTTCAGGGAAGCAGAGTTTGATATCATATACGGGGAAGGTATTTCCAAAGAGGGCAGCATTCTGGATATCGGTGTCCAGCTGGATATCGTCAAAAAAGGTGGCGCATGGTTTTCATATAACGATCAACGGCTTGGACAGGGTCGTGAGAATGTGAAGAGGTTTTTCAGGGAAAATCCTGATTTGTGCAAAGAAATTGAGAATAAGATCCGTGCCCAATATGACAAAGCTTTTATTCAAAGTGTGGAAGCCCACGCCGCGGATGATGAAACATAAATCAAAGCCCAAAAAAGTTTGCCTATGGCAAACTTTTTTTGTATGCGGCACGAAGGCTGCCAGTTCACGATTTCATTGCAGAAATTCATTGCAGTAATAATAGATGCACCAATTTCTGGTTATCTTAGTGAAGTAATTTGCTAAAAAAACAACCGATATGTACCGATATCCAATTCGGGGCAACAACATCGGCTGGGCATGAATCGGTACTGAAAATGTGCTGTTAAACCGACACCCGGTGTGGGAATTTAGATACCGCTTACAATTGCTCATGAAGTAAACATCTTCACGCCGGCAACCATGCATACCATCCAGCAGGTCTCCTATTCAAAGCCAGGTGGAATGATTCCACCAAAACAAGAAGCAGGTGAGAAACAAGTTATGGTCATTACATCCGTCATAAAACAAAAAAACAATCCCGAGATGCTAAGAATCAGCATTGATGGTGAATATGCTTTTTCCATGCCTGAGGATGAATACTACAGACTGAATCTGTATGAGGAAAAAGAGCTGACACAGCTAGAAATTGATACTATTCGAGAGGAAGCCGTCATCAAGCTGGCAAAAAGGAATGGCATCAGGCTGTTGGCGGTCAGGGATCGATCAGAACAGGAGGTCAGAGATAGGCTGCTCCAGAAGGGGTTTGATGCTGATGTTACCGAAAGTGCCATTTTGCAGCTGAAATCCATGGGATATGTTAATGACAGCCTGTTTGCCCGTAAATTTGTCTCCGATCGGCTGAAGCTGAAGCCAATGTCAAAAAAGGCTCTCGCAATCGAGCTGCAGAAAAAAGGAATTGAACAGGATCTTATCTCTGAGGTACTTGACGAATGCGAACTGGACGAACTCTCTATTGCCCACCGCCTTGCAAAAAAGAAATATGGAAAATATGATTTGAATGATCCAAAAATACAACGAAAGGTATATTCTTTTCTGGCTTATCGCGGCTACTCACAAAATATTGCTCAGAAAGTCCTGGAAAAAATGAAGCTGTAAAGATGCCTGCAGCGCAATCTTGTGGCAGAAAAGTGTGTGTAACTCTATGCGGGCACGTGTTGAAAGGATTATATCGTTACTGTTCACCCCCCCTACTTACTGCATAGTTATGTTTTATCCTGGCGTGGTGAAGGATTTTTCAGGAGTAATGTGTAGATCCTTCACTTTGTTCAGGATGACAGGCGCTTCGTTCAGCAGGCTGTGCCTGCTTACCTGTGAACAGTCCCACACAGCCCAGGTGTCGCCAAACGACACGAAACCTTGGCAGGTTTCATAGGAGTAACATTATATCCGATTTTTCCTGATTTTCGTAAATAATTCTATTGATCACTTCTGTTTTTTTTATTATAATGACAAAAGATAATACAGGGTCTCTCGAAAGCAGAGTAGATGTTTGTGCGTTAAGTGCCGGGTGGACGGGGAGTTGCCATTCGGACGAAAAGCTGAAGCTTGCGGTACAAATATCGCATCCCGCTGTTGCATGAGGGAGGTTTCCTCTTCATGTAGCACGTATTATGGCCGGCTGGATATGCAATCCCGCTGGGGCAATGTTTCAAATCAATACGTCGTGAGGGGGTTTTTTTATGGAACGAAAAGGCTTGTTTTCATTTATGAAGGATGTACGGCAGCTGGTTCTGGTATCTCTTTCCATCTCATTGTATGTTGTGCTTTCTCTTTTTACAATCTATTTCACCAAAGAAATAAGGATCAGTTTTACATTCGTGCCGCTGGCATGGTCTGCGGCAGCATTTGGTCCAGTTGCGGGAGCATTCACCGGGGCCTTTGGTGATGTACTGGCATGGATTGTAAAGCCGGCGGGGCCATATTTTCCCGGATTTACCATCAGCGGAATTGTTTCAGGTATCATTTATGCTTTATTCATGTATAAAAAACCACTTACCTGGTGGAGAGTGGCGTTGACTTCATTGTTGTATATCCTGGTGGTGGAAGTTGGATTGAATACCCTGTGGCTTTCCGTTCTCTATGGTACACCATTCCTTCTCTTATTACCAACCCGGTTAGTAAAAATCCCCTTATCGCTGTTGTTTCATGTAGTTTTACTGTCCGGGACGGGATACTATCTGGTTAGTGTATAATTTCTGAAGGCAGGAAAGATGGCAACTGTATAATAATGTAAAATAATAAAGGGAAGAGATAAACTCTTCCCCAATCCATCAAAATCATCTACAATGGAATTTACGAAAAAACAA
>JAAYJG010000458.1 GCA_012523055.1 Ruminiclostridium sp.
TGACGGTAAAGTCGTAGGAACCCCAATCGGTGAACAGGTAGCGGTTTCGCTCGCTGGAGCCCCAGATCCATGTAAAATTGTAAAACAGGGAGGTGAACCTCACTACTGTGGTGTGGGGATGTGCCTTGCACCACTGTTCCAGCCAGTTAAGCAAATACGCGCGGCTTTCGGGGTGAATGGGATCGATCTGCATCAAATGCTCTTTATCCCATTGATTTGTGAGGTGATTGTACATCGAGATTTCTTCCCATACCCTGTAGGCCAGAAAACTGACGGTACATTTATGCCACGGAACACATTCATGTACAACCACATCGCCCGTGTCCGGCTCATAGCTCCAATTTTCCCGGGGAACCTCTGAATTGACGGTTCTGTCAAACACCTGCCAGTATTCAATCGCCGGTTCGGAAGCATTCACTTCAAATTGCTGATCAAAAAAATCCTCCAGCAAATGAAAGCGTACGGCACCGTCCGGAGAGACTTTTGGCTGAGTTACCAAAAAGGTTTGCTGCAGCTTGTCCCGGTTTTTCTTCGCCCATTCGTTATGATCACGGATGATGCATATCGTTGAATAAATTCCATAGCCGGAGTTGAGGATTTCATCCGACAACTTAGTTCCGTCGCTGTCACGGATAACGTCGGCTCCCCATTTTTCAGCCATTTTTAAGGTTAATGCTTCATATCCGGCTTCTCCCGGTATTGTAAAAAAACCTTTTTTACGTGTTGAGTTGTTTTTTGTCATGATGGATCTCCTGCATGCGGATGATTTCATGTATTACTCTTGGTACAAGGGCGATTCACAGGAAACGCCCTCGGGTTCTCACTGAAAAAAAGGAACTGTCTCAATCTCAAATCCATGATTCTGAGACAGTCCCTTTCGACCGTTATTTAATCATTTCTTCGGAAGCTTGGTGGTATTGCCGGCTTTGTATGCGGCAAGCCTTTCGTCAATAATTTCCTGATAGCCTGCTTCCAGGTATTTCTGGCTTAAATCCTTGTACAGGCCTTCAAATTCTTCGGGTTTAGCCTTCACAAGCTGTACATAATATTCCTTATACAGATTCAGAAGGGTAGCGCTATATTCGCTTTCAGAATTGATTGCTACGGCGAACACAGGGTCAGAGTAAGCACGTCCGTCGTCTGCAACCTTTTTCAGGCTGTAATAATTGTCTATTAAAGCCTGGGTGAAATCCTGGGGAAGACCCTGAGGAGCAAGAGCGGTGATGGTCTGTTCGATGGTGCCGACCTTTTTGCTGGCATGAATTAAACATGTCATGTCAATGTTCATATTATGGTTCAGCATTTCGGTGCCGCGATAATTACCGTCCACAACCGGCAGCCCGTTCGCGCCCTTCGTATAGGTAACGCCTTCAATGCCGTTTTCCAGCACAAACAGGTTCTCTTCCTGGAACATCCACTCCATCAGCATCCAGGCAGCCTTCAGCTGATCCTTGTCTGCCAGTGAGCTGAAACCAACGATCATGCCAAATGGATTGTCGGCCCTGATTTGCGCCTTGTCCTGCACACCGGGTTCGACACCCTGCTCTACGCTTTGTAAAGCCAGCTCGGCAGTTGGGTTCTTTTCATAGAAGGAAGTGAGCCAGTCTACATTGGCGGACATATACCCGCCGAAGGAGTAGCTCTTGCCGTTGATAAAGTCTGATTTGGCCTGCTTGTCATCCACATTCAGATAGAATTCGCTGGAATAGTAACCCTTGTTGTATTCTGCGTTTTCTCTCTTTAAAAGCCTGCGGGTGGGTTCCCAGCTAAGGGAGGCAGTTCCGAGGCTGGAGTGCATGATCCATTCCTCTTCCTTCACAGGAATATCTCTGTATCCGAAGTTTTGAACATATGCAGCATTCGGAAGCCACTTGTAAACTGGTCCAATATCGGTTAAACCGGCTTTCATGATCTTGTCGATGGCGTCGGTAAATTCCGCATAGTTCTGTGGAACCTTTGTATAGCCCACTTGTTTCAGCCAGTCCATTCTGACGAAGGTGGCATAGGTAAAGGTGGTGTTGTAATAAGGCCTTTCGGTGAGCACAAAATAGGTTTTTCCGTTGATGTCGGTATAACCCAGCTGGTTGTTCTTCACCATGGCGCCATAGTAATCCGGTGCTACCTTGGCGAACTCATCCAGGTTGATTTCCTGCATAGCCCCGTCATTGGCCCATTGGGCAACCTTCGGGTAGTCATACTCCATCATGATTGTAGGAGTGTCATCTGCAGCAATCAACAGGCTGTACTTGGTCATGACGTCGTTTCGGGGAATGGCGACATAGGTAACCTTGACATTGTATTTGTCGCCGAAATTGGCTTGAATCCATTGGGTCCAATAGTTGTCATCTACCGGAGGATAGCCCTCTTTTGACCGGTCGTACACCGGAACGGTGATCTCAACTGTTTTGTCAAATTTCTTGAAGCCTTCAATGCCCGGTACTTCCGTTACGGCTGCAGCTTCGGTCGCTGCAGGTGTTTTCGTGGCTTCAGGTGCGGGTTGCTGCGGGCTGACACCGGGTACTGTACAGGAAACCAATGTCAGCAGCATCAGGCAAGCGGCAGCAATGGAAATGATACTCTTAGACCTTTTCATTGTATAAACCCTCCTTTAACTGAACGTTTCGATGGGTCGCAAAAATCGACCCTTCTATTTCAAGGCCCCACGCCTTAAAATCAAAATCCGGGTTCATGGTTATCCTTTAATGGCGCCAATCATAACACCTTTTACAAAGTATTTTTGTACAAAGGGATATATGCAGATGATCGGCAAGGTCGCAAACATGACAGCCGCGGCCTGATAAACTTCCGGTGTCGCCTTTATTTCGGTGGACTCGCCCAGGCTAATGGCATCGAGGCTGGAGGAGAGAACCATGTTGCTTAAGATATACTGAATGGGTTGCAGAGCCTTTTTAGTGATGTAATACTTTGCGTCCGCATAGGCATTCCAGCGGCCAACGGCGTAAAACAATGCCAAGGTGGCGATTATGGGCTTGGATAAAGGAAGAACGATGTGATATAGAATTTGAAAATCGTTCGCTCCGTCCAAAAAGGCGGATTCCTCCAAACTATCCGGGATGGTCGCGGTTAGAAAGCTTTTCATGATCAGCATGTTCCAGGGTGAGAACATCACCGGCAGGATCAGTACCCACATTCTGTTTAACAGACCCAGGCTTTTCATCAGCAGATATTCGGGAATTAGCCCGGCGCTGAAATACAGCGTAAACATCAGGATAAATGAGATGGCGGCCCGGCCCTTCAGCCTCTTTTTAGTGAGGGGATATGCGGCGCAGATGGACACAAAAACCCCGAGAACAGTGAAGATGACAGTCATATACACCGAGTAAACCATGGAATGTGTCAGGGTTCCATCCTTGAAAATGGAACGATAGGCATCGAAGTTGAGCCCCTTTGGCAGCAGATAAACTGTTTTTGACATCACCGCGGTGTTACTGCTGAGAGATTTTGCCGCAAGGTGTAAAAAGGGTACGATACAGGTTAAGCATAACAGGCCGATAACAATCATGATCACAATGTCACTGGCCCGGACACCCTTCAGGGTGTGCGGCTTCGATTTTGTATTGTGCGTATTCACTTGTTTGCTTTCTGTGCCGCTCATAGAAAACTCCTTCAACTAAATAAGCCCGTTTTCCCCAAGACTTTTGGCAATGCGATCGGCCAATACCACCAGCAATAACCCCACAAGTGACTGGAAAAGACCGACGGCTGTCGCACGGCTGAATATTCCGGAGCTAAGCCCTTTTTCATAAATGTAAATGGCCAGCTGATATTGAAACTCCTTCACCTGAACGTTCCCAAAGGAGTCCAGACGTTCGAAATTGCTTCCCATGATTCTGCCAAGGTTCATGATCAAAATCGTAATCGCTGTTCCCTTAATACCCGGAAGCGTTATGTACCAAATGTTTTTCCACCGGGTTGAACCATCGAGGTAGGCAGCTTCATACAGTTCACCGTTGATACCGGTGATGGCGGCCAGATAGACGATGGTTCCCCAGCCCATGTTCTGCCACACCGCAATCAGCAGATAGCTGACGGCCCAATGCCATTTCTCTGTGAGGAAGGGAATGCCCTTATCAATGATGCCACCGTTAACAAGCAGGATGTTTACCAAACCGGTTTCAGGCTTTAGCAGGGTATAGCTGAGGCTGGCAACGATAACCCAGGAGAGGAAGTGGGGCAGATAGAGAATGGTCTGGCTTACTTTCTTGAAACCGGGTACGCGCAGCTCGTTCAAAAGCAAAGCCAGGATGATGGGCGCCGGAAAACCGGCAACCAGATCCAGCAGATTGAAAACAATGGAATTTTTCAACGCGCGTAGAAATTCCTTATCGGAAAAGATTTTCACAAAGTTTGCAAACCCCACCCATTGGCTGCCATCATAGCCTTTTGCGGGCTTATAGTCCATAAAAGCGATGCGAAGCCCGGGATAAGCCGCAAACTTGAAAATGGCGACGCAGGCCAAAGGGAACAGAAGAAGGAGGTATAAGCGCCAATCCCTTTTCAGATAAAAAAGAAAATTTTTCTTTTGGATGCCAGGGCATAGTTCTGTTTTTTGCATCACACTCATTTTCCCCTTCTTCACCAAAACAATGAGGAGTTCACCACTTGCATACAGTATAAAACAAGCTACCTTTTGTATTCTATTCATATAGAGATAAAAACTATGCAATTTTGACCATTATGAATTTGATTTAACTACAGAAAAACATCTGTGTGATTAAAAAAGCATATTGTAACAGAAAAATCGCGAAAACCACGCAAAAAATGTTGAATGAATGGTTTTTATAGAAAAAACATGATGTTTTTCAAGTGAACCCACCGAAATCGAAGTGACCTTCCAGAATGATGTAAAATCGTTACTATTTACACTTGTCTTGAAAATTGGTAAAAATACACGAATAACTACGTCGTTGTATAAAAACAGTTATGGAAAATCACAATCTCACAAAAAGCATGAAAGATAAAACCTCTGAATATTGACCACAGTTTAAAAGTGAATTAGAATGAATGTGAAATAGTTTTAAATACCTCGAAAGGCTGGTTCATGCATCAAAAGCGTAAAAAGCGTTTTCATAAGCGTTGATGCGGGTGCAAGCCATTGAGCCAGATGCTTTATCAATCTGTGTGATTTTCCACACGGTCGGATGGGAAAGGGTCACCAATATGCCAAAAGGAAAAAGAAGCGTTTTGGAATGCAGAAGCTACAATCTTCCCCCGAATTTCCCTGTTCTCTTGCTTGCGGGAGATCGCTGGCATATCTCGGATGTAAAAAGCGGCCGCCTGCATTTTCACAATTGTCTTGAAATAGGCGTGTGTCATACCGAATCAGCGATTATGGAGTTTAACGGAGCTCCAACACCCATTCGTGCGGGGGATATGACCTGCATTCCCACAAAAATAATGCATACGACATATAGTCAGCCTGGAATGGCAAGCCTGTGGACTTATATATTTCTGGACCCTGAAGAATTGTTCCGAAATTTCATGATGAACCAGGAATTGTCCGCTCAGGACCTGGCAGACTTCCCGGTATTGATCATCAATCAGGAACAAAGACCGGATCTTTTCCTGTTGATAACGATGGTCATCGATCAGCTGAAACAGCAGAAACCAAATTTTCGCGCGAGCGTCAGAGGGTTGCTGCTGGCTTTGTGTATAGAGTTTCTCAGTTTGAAAGGGAGCACTCAGCAGCACGATGCGCCCAAGGAGCCCCCGGAGAATGCACTGGTAATTTCGCCGGCACTGGACTATATACGGGATCACTATATGAACTCTTTTCCCATTCAAACCCTAGTGGATTTATGCCATTTAAGCGGAACACATTTTCGCAGGGTTTTTCATGAAATCATGGGAATCAGCCCTTTGGAATACATCAATGTCACCCGCGTCAACAAGGCATGCATGCTGATGCGAACCACGGAATCCACTATTCTGTCGGTGTCGGAGCAGGTTGGCTTTCATTCGGTATCCAGCTTCAACCGGTATTTTTCCAAAATGATCGGCTTATCGCCCCGGGAATGGAGAAACAGGATGCTTCAGGAGCAAACCAAGGAAATGTGGCAAAAACAGTCCATCCTGAATTTCAATGGGTGGAGGTAGAAGTCAGATCTGTCCTCTATATTCTGTATCTCTCTAACAAGAATTGACACTAATTTTTCAGTATGATAATCTAAGATGGTATTATGAAAAAAACAAATCTTGGAGGAATGCGCCATGGATATGAAGAGATGTCCTCAGGGACATTTTTATGATGCTTCACGGGCTGCAACCTGCCCATATTGCGTCGGCAATGATAACAAGAATAAAACCTGTGCTGTCGACTGCAATGCTACATATCCACAAACCAAAGATATGAACCCGAACGATGATGTTCTGAAAACCCGTCCCATTCAACAAAAGTCAGTGAACCCCATTCCGGTTACCCGTCCCCTGGAGGATCCAAAACAAAAGGAAAAAGAAAACAAAACCGTTGCACTTGTATACAAGGAAACGGGGATGGATCCCGTTACCGGCTGGTTGGTATGCATTGATGGAACCAACAAGGGAAAAGATTATCGGCTGCATTCAGCCAAAAACATGATCGGACGTTCAGAAAAAATGGATGTGTGTATTGCGGGCGATGATACGGTATCCCGCGACATTCACGCGATTGTAAGCTTTGAGCCGCGAAAGGGTATCTTCAGGATATACCAGGGAGAGAGCAAAAGCCTTGTTTATCTCAATGGTGAAGAGGTTATCAATCCTGAAGAGCTGAAGGCTTATGATTGCATTGAGATCGGGAAGACCAAGCTTCTGTTTATTCCATTTTGCGGAGAGAATTTTAAATGGTAGAACATTCTAATGTTAGTAATCCTGTTGATGGCTTTGTATGGAATTCACCAACGCTCCTTACAATAGGTCTGATCATTGTTGCGATCCTGGTCATTATGGTGCTGCTTGTCATCCGCGACCGAAGAAAACGTGCTTCCACCGAGGTGGAGGGCGTACAGTTGTTTGATGAAAAAAAGCGCAAAAGAAAAAAGAGAATGCAGCCAGAGAAGCAAGCGGAGGTTAAGCTTTTTAGCGAAGAAGACGGAACTACAGCAGAAGGTCAAACACAGCCTGAGGCAGGACAGCCTGAGGCAGGCACCCAGCGTAAACGGCAAAATGTTCAGCGCACGGTGCGGCTGTATGATGAAAAGGCCAAACCCCCAAAAGGCACACCGAAGCAGCATGATGAGATTCAGCTGTTCGATGACCTGCCGCATAACGCTTCAGAGCCTGAGGAACAGCCCGTCACGGTAAAGCTTGCTGACCCGGATAGCCAAAGTCCTTCCGTATCAACTGAACAGCCCGTAACCATCGGAATAACGGTTTCGGATAAAGCAGACAAAATTCAAAAAACATCCGCGATTCCAACCACGCTAGAGCTGTTTGCCACAGATGAGCAGTTTGAAACCTGTTCCATTGGAAACGCTCAGCACATCGGAAAGCGGGAAGATCAACAAGATTCTTTTGGGGTTTCCGACGTTTTCAACCGCGAAGAGGTTTCCCGGAAGGGAATCCTTGCCGTCCTTGCAGATGGCATGGGAGGCCTGGAAAATGGCGCGGAATGCAGCAAAAGCGTAGTCGCACAGATGCTTGACGCTTTTACACGGATGGACATCCAGGCTGATATTGCGCAGGGGCTAAGAACTATCGTTGAAAATATCAATGTGAATATTTACTCTGAATTCAACCAGGAGAACACGCAGAGTATGACAGGCAGCACGCTTGTGGCCGCAGTTCTTAAGGGAAACCTGCTATACTGGATTTCGGTCGGAGATAGCAGGGTCTATCTTTTCAGGGATAACGGGCTGACGCAACTGAACAAAGAGCATAATTACGGCACCAGGCTTGATGAAAATGCCCAACAGGGCTTCATTTCTGTCGACGAAGCGCAAAACGATCCCAACAGGGCTGCGCTGACAAGCTATATTGGCATCGATGAATTAACAGAAATTGATAGGAACCTTGAGCCTATACAGCTACAACCCGGGGACAGGGTGGTTATGTGCAGCGACGGCCTGTTTTCAACGCTGTCCGTGGATGAAATTACGCAGGCCCTGATCAATAGCCCACAGGAAGCCGCACAGGAAATGGTGGATCAGGTTGTTCAAAAAGACAGGATGTACCAGGACAACGTTACTGTGATTGTATTGGGTATCTAATTTGTTTCAATGCAGGAACGCATTCAAGATAAATAAAGGATTATAAACTGGAGGCAATAATGATGAAAAAAAGAAAACTGCATCAAAAAATCTGTATAATGGTTATTGCTGTACTTCTGTGCACGGGTTGCCTGGGTGTTTTTGCAGAAACATACCCCCAAGCGGTAGTTGATGGAAAAGACAGCATATTTCTGGTGCTTGTGAACGATGAAGATGGATATGTTATGTCCCATGGCAGTGGTTTTGCCATAGGAAAACAAGGCGAACCCATCAATTACATCATTACGAACTACCATGTCATCGCAGATAACCCGGAAAGCGTTGGGATTCTGATCGGCAGAAGCAATATCCTGCCGCTGGAGGTTATCTTTTCAGACCCGGTGATTGATTATGTTATTCTGAAGGCCTCGACTCCGATACATAACAGAAAGCCCCTGGCACTGCAAACCAGTGAAAACGTGAAAGACGGCCAGGCGGTTTACGCTCTGGGCTTTCCGGGTGATTCCCTGAATTTTACCGATTATCTTGAAGCGAACCCCGACGATGTGACAGCCTTTAATGGCAATATCAGTAAATTTACAACCCTGAACGGCGTGAAATTCTATCAGCACAGCGTACCGATTTCACCAGGTTCCTCCGGCGGGCCGCTTTTGGATGCGACAGGATCGGTTATCGGCATCAATACACTGGGCTTTACAGACTCAGCCGTAAAGGGTTCCATTTATATCGATGAACTCCTGCCTGGTTTGGATACCCTTGGTATAGAATATGAAGTGTATTCAGAACCGGAAGTTATTCCTGAAGAGGAACCGCAACAGGAATCCCTGTTTGGTAAAGCATGGTTTATCATCCTGCTGGTTGTGGTCGTTTTAGCCGGTGCGGGGGTTGCCGTTATGCTTGTTCTGAATTCCAAAAAGAAGAAAGCCCCCACAGCAAAAGCCTCAGCGAACGGGCAGAAGACCGATGCGACACAAGCCTCGCCCAAAACACAGGTTTCACCGCAGAATGCTGGGAAACCGGAGCTGTTTTGTATCGCCGGGCAGTTTGCCGGCAGGTTCTTCAGCCTTGCAGAAGGCCGACTGAATATCGGGCGTGACCCAAAGCGATGCAATATCATCTTTAATGAAAACACACCGGGCATCAGCGGCAAGCATTGTGAAGTCTATTATGATCGTTCAACAGGCAAGTTTAACCTCACCGACAGCGGCTCCACCTATGGAACCTTCCTGAGCTCCGGCGACAAGCTCACCAGTGCCCAGGTATATTCCCTGAACACCGGGGATCGTTTTTACCTGGGGAACAAAGACATCCTTTTTGAAGTCAGGATGGGTAAATAAATGGAGTTTAAAAGTTTTACGGTTACTGACAAGGGTGGCAGAACCAAAAACGAAGACAGCGTCCGCGCGTATTACCAACCCGGAATCAGTGGCTGCTGGATCGCAGCTGATGGCCTAGGAGGTCACGCGGCAGGAGAGGTGGCTTCGGCCATCGCAACCGAGTCCATTGTGGCAAAATACATTCAATCACCAAGGTTGGATGTGAATACAATTCGTGAGTGCTTTGGTTTTGCGCTTGACAGAATTCTGAACACACAGGAGGATGAACCGAAGCTTAGAAGCATGCGCACAACGGCAGTTGGGCTTTTTACCGATTGCCAGCGCGTCACCTGGGCGCATGTGGGTGATTCCCGCCTCTATTTTTTTCGTGGCGGGCAGCTGCGCTTTCAGACGATGGATCACAGCGTCTCACAGGCCTGTGTGCGGTCAGGAGAGATCACCGCCGAACAAATCCGGTTTCATGAGGATCGGGGCAGGCTGTTGAAGGTTTTGGGAACCGATGTGAATTTGAAGGTTGAAATCCTGGAATCTCCCATGGTTCCGGAAAAAGGCGATGCCTTTCTGCTATGTACCGACGGGTTTTGGGAATATGTGCTGGAGGGTGAAATGGAAGAGGAGCTCAATAAGGCTCACAATCCGGAAACCTGGGTGAACAGTATGAACCTGAGACTATTGGACCGGGTGGAAAAAGATAACGATAACTACTCTGCTATTGCGGTTTTTGTAAGATAGAAGGATCTGCTCGGCAGGATCAGAAACATTCATTCCGTGGACCTTTTGACGGCAGATGCCATCAAACAGAAGAGGGAGCCTTCCCGATCCTGAATGCAGAAATTGTTTAAAGATATTATTGCGCGGAGGTTTGAAAATGGATTACGATAAGCTGTGTATGGGTTGCATGAGGCTAACGGACGGCGGCGATGCATGCCCTTATTGCGGCCATAAAGCTACTGACCAGGTGCATGATCCCAGGTGCCTGCCCCCTAAGACCATCCTCAACGGGCAGTATCTGGTGGGTAAAGTCCTGGGACAGGGCGGTTTTGGTGTTACCTATATTGCCCTGGATCTGAACCTTGAAAACAAGGTGGCGATCAAGGAATATATGCCAGATGGACTGGTCACCAGAACTCTGGGGGAGAACACGGTTACGGCCTATTCCAGCAGCAAACTGGAGCATTTTGAATATGGGATGGGTAAGTTCCTGGATGAAGCCAAAATGATGGCAAAGTTCAGTGATGTCAAGTCCATTGTTTCAGTGAAGAACTTCTTTAAAGAAAATGGCACGGCTTATTTTGTCATGGACTTCATCGAAGGTACCAACCTGGCTCAGTACGTTCAAAGCAAGGGCGGGAAGATTCCCCTGGATGAGGCGTTGTCGTTTATGACCGATGTGATCGACGCATTGGCGGTGGTTCATCGCAATGGGATGCTGCACAGGGATATCAGCCCGGATAATATTTACCTGACAAAGGATGGAACCATCAAGCTGCTTGATTTTGGTGCCGCGCGATATGCCATGGGTGAGCAGAGCAAGAGCCTGTCCATCATTCTGAAACCTGGATATGCCCCCGAAGAACAATACCGCAGCAAAGGTGTTCAGGGTGCCTGGACCGATATTTATGCCACGGCTGCCACGTTATACCGCATGATCACAGGCCAGCTTCCTCCTGAATCCATGGACAGGCTGATGGAAGATGAGCTGATTCCACCATCCCAATTGGGTGTGGCGATCACTGCCAATGTAGAGAACGCCATCCTGAAGGCATTGGCTGTCAGGGCTGAAAACAGGTTCCAGACCATGGAAGATTTTAAGAACATGCTTATTGGCGGTGGGGATGCAACCGCACAGGAAATTCCCGCTTATACAGCCAATGTAAAAATAAACAACGAAACCGTTGCCATTCCAAAACAACTGTCACCTGAACCGATCGTACAAGCACCGTCTGCAAAGCCACCGGCCCAGGAACCGGTAAGTGTTCGCAAGCCCGGTACACCTGGCAAAAAGGTGTTGATAGTGCTTGCCGCAGTTTTTATCGTTGGTGCGGGCATATTAACCGGGGTTCTGTTATCGAACAAAAAACTCTCAACGAATTCGGGAAACACGAACACAGTTATCAGCCCAAAACCTACGGAAAAAGCTGTTTCGACCTCAGGTACCGGGGTGTTGAAGCCTGAACCCACTGTAACCGGAGTCGTTGAAAACAACAACATCCCTGTTGTTGCAGCTGTTGATCCGGAGCTGGCCAGGGCTGACGAAGAGAACTGCGCGAATATTCTCAATACCATCCAAACAGCTGTCAGGGAGCAGGATTTAAAACTTCCGCTGAAGTACAGTGAAGAGGTTACGGATGAATTGATTCTAAGAAACAAAGAACTTCCAGTCGTTCAAAGATATCCTCTCGGTTATTTTGAGATCAGAAGAGATGCATCTGAGGTTCGATCGGTCCAGGGAAATGGGAAAACCTCTGAAGGATGGATTCGTATAGGCGGTAACGACAAGTATTACTCCGATGAGTTTGAGGGTTTGTCCCGGGATACGGTTTCCTACGACGGACGGTATTTAAAAACCTATGACCGTCAATACCAAATTACTGTGCCGGGAGATTGGGAAGATATTTATATCAGTGATATTAGTGTTGATTTATGTGCGGGTATTGAAACTGATGGCAAGTATACCCTGGCGATTTTTGATCCGATCTATTCTGACACCATGACCATGGAAGAGATGATTCAATCCGTTGAAGCGTCTATTAATATTGATCTGAACGAGTCAGTAACGGGCTATGAGAAAATCAAGCTGGGAGGGTATGACGGGTTCCGCTTTGAAGTGACCGAAAACATAGAAGGAATAGAGTTGACGTATCTGTTTTCAATCATTCAAACCGAAGAAGATATCGCGCAGCTGATTTCCTGGACAGCTGCCGAGTTATATGCTGATTATCGGGATGAATATATTCGTATTCATGATTCTTTCCAGGTGAACCACCAGTACTTTGATTAGGATTCCCATCCTTGCGTGGAGGAGTGATAATATGAAAAGAAAAGTTTTACAAAGCCTGCCACTGGTTATTTTTGCGGTTATTTTCATTACTTTTTGTGTACATGGGATAAGCTCTGCCGCACAAGCCTCATTAACAGGTGAAAGCAGCGCACAGGAAAAGAAGGACAACGATTACCTGGCGGAGATATCTCAGCGACCGGAGGTTTCCTTTCTGGATTTTCAACCCGGCCCATTTGTGAATGCCAATGATATTTTTTACTCTCAGTCGCTTGTCGATAGATTTGTCCGCTTGCACTCTCCGTACAGCAGTTGTGACTTAACCCTGGAGGAGGTAAAGAAGCAACTTTATTACGTTCATTCTCATCAGGCCAACCTTGAACAGATGGTTGAAAGTATGGTGGAAATGCGCAAGAATCTTTCGGCTCCTGAAAAACAATCCATCGATCCGGTTTATTACAACGACGAGCCTGATATTTATAAGGCTGGTAAGCAGAACCAGGTTGAGGTTCCAAAGGTTATCTATCACGCATATTTGAATGGCAAACCCTACGCGGCAATTGTTCGGTTTGACGCATATTCCGGTGAAGGACCGCAAATGAAGCTTTATCAGGGCTATATGACATGTTTGAAGGATAGTTATGATTGGCAATATTATCATTGCTCAGGCCTGATAGAGGTTCAGTAAAACCCTCACCCTGCGTTTGCAAAGATGATAATACATTGAACAAGATGCTGGCTTTGCGACTGTTAAGCAACAGGAGCACGATTACCTGATGCTGCGCAAGCGCCAGCCCTGAAGGATGAACCATGACAATACGCCCGGGAACCATCGACGAAATGCTTTCACTGTGGTATAAGTTTTATACCACAGAGTTTTTTGTGGAGAATTTACAGTCGGGAAATGCTGAATTCTGGACTGTCGAGGATCAAGGCCGTCTGGTAGGGGAATTATATTTGTTCAAGCATCTTTCGGATCATGATTTTGCTGATGGTTTCACTACCGCATATCTATACGGTTTTTACGTCGCCGAAGATATGAGAGGGAAGGGGCTGGGCACGTTACTACTGAAAACCGTTCTGGAAAGGCTTTCTGAATTGAGCTTTCGGTATGCTACCATTGGGGTGGAACCCCATGAAAAAGCCAACGTCAGGTTGTATGAAAGAATGGGCTTTACCGAAAAAATAAAAACCTGCCATATCAATCTCTGCGATGTGGATAAGAATTATCGTCCCACACATTACCCACGGTATAGGTTGTTGCGCAAAACTTTGTAAACTGGAAACTGCTGAATTTTATTTCATCAGAACGAAAAACCTGTTTTTATGCCCTTGAAAGGGGAATATGCATGTTGAACAGAAAAGACGATGATATCAAAAATTGGAAGGTTATGTATCCCGAGGTAGCGGGAATTCCCTCACAGGCAGTGCTTGGTTTTCTGGATGAACTGGAGCAGAAAGGCCTGTGCATGCATGGGTTTGCAATCCTGAAAGATGGCAAGGTACTGTCAGAGGGATACTATGCTCCGTTCCATGCCAGCTTTCCGCATAGAATGTTCTCAGTGGGTAAAAGCTTTACTTCGGTTGCCATCGGGCTTTTGCAGGAAGAAGGCAAGCTTTCGCTCAACGACAGGATCTGCACCTATTTTCCCGATAAGCTGCCGAAAACAGGGGTTCACCCCTATCTTTTGCAAACAACGATCCGGGATATGCTGCGCATGGCTTCTCCGCACAAGTCAACAACCTACAAACTGATGGAATGCGACGATTGGGTAAAAACCTTTTTTCATGTGGAACCGGTTCGATATCCTGGGACAAGCTTTATTTATGACACTTCCGCCACCCATGTTCTTTCGGCGCTGGTCGAGCGGTTAAGCGGCATGTCATTGCTGGAATATTTAAAAATCAAGGTCTTTAACAAGCTTGACTGTTCTAAATACATTCAATGGCTGAAATGCCCCATGGGCATTTGTCAGGGAGGCTCCGGTCTGATTTGCACACTGAGGGATATGGCCAAATTCGCATATACCTGCATGCATGACGGGGTTTTTAACTCAGAGCAGGTTCTTCCGAAGGAATATATTCGCCAGGCGGTATCAAAGCAGATAGACACCGGCCTGCAGCCCGGGATTGAGGAACAGCAGGGGTATGGGTACCATTTCTGGAGATGCCGGAACAACGGCTTTGCCTTGTTCGGAATGGGGGGACAACTGGGCATTTGCCTGCCGGAGCATGATTTCCTGCTGGTAACCATTGCAGACAACCAGGCAAACCCCTGTGGGGTTCAGGGAATATATGAAGCCTTGTGGCATCAAATCTTCCCTTACCTGAAGGGTAAAGGCCAGGGGCTGATAGATAGGGATGAAGCTAGTGCCACAGAACTGGAAAACAGGTTATCGTCCCTGAAGGTACAACCTGAAAAGGGTTTGTTCCATAGCGATACAGCCGAGCGGGTTCATGGGAAGAAATACATCATGGATCCGAATACAATGGGCATATCTGAATGTATGCTGAAGTTTACCGATGAGCAAACAGGTGTGCTTCGTTATGTAAATGAAACAGGCGCCCACCGGATTTCCTTCGGCCTGGGCAATATGCAGCAGCAAGCCTTTCCGCAGATCAAGCTGCAGTGCATCACATCGGCTGCCTGGGTGGAAGAAAACAAGCTGCGTCTGCGCTCTTATATTATAGAAGAGGTGCCCGGCAGCGTTCACATGACCATCACCTTTTTGGGAGATACCATCACCATTGCCATGAAGAAAACCATCGAAAATTTATTGGATCAATACGAAGGCTTTGCATCAGGAGAAGTTGAAGAGGAATCCTGAGTGCTTTTAAAACATATATGAACAAGCCGGATAGGGTGTACCTGTCCGGCTTGATAGCTTTTCCTGTTTGAACCGCCTGACTGAGGCGGTATGTTCATGCTAAGTTCAGCCCTCACGGGGATTCAATGTTTTAATTGCTGCTACATTCCGGATTTCACCGCCGACATGCTTAATTGTTCCCTGATTGAACCTGATAACCGTATAAGGGGTAGTGAATACCTGAATCACCATCATGTCCGGTGCCGGGCTGTGTAAAACAGCATTGACAAACGCTTCGTCCGGTCTTGTATGAAGCACGTCTGTTACTTCAACTGTGTAACCTCCAGTCGGCTTTTCACCCACACCCATATACACAAAGAGTTCATCTCCGATGCGGGTATAAGCGATATTATTTATCCCATGCTGTTTTTGAACCCAGTCTGACAGTTCCTTGTTGTCGGCAATGGCCTTGGCATCCAGTGTTTCAAAAGAAATTTTTTCCGGGATGTTTCCTGATGTGCTTTCAATGAGGCCATCTATCAAGTCAAATCATTACTTAAGATGTCTACCCAGTTGTTTTTACTTGTTTCAATCGGCGCACTCAGAGTAACCTTCAACGGCTTCCTGTGTTTCACCCTGTATTCTAATAGACTGATTTTAACAAAAATAGTTCATTTTCATGTGAAACTGTAATATGATTGTAATCAGCACAGGGAAAATAGGGTAATGAAGAACAGTTGAAACTGTTAATATATGAATATGAAACAAACCAATAATGATTTCGCTGTATTCACTCGAAAATCATATATCTTTATTCAACAGAAAGATTTTGCGCAGTCATTTATTAATTTTTTCTGTTTTTTTGTATTCTTTTACTGTGTTTGTCTATGATTGTTGTAAACAATTTTGCTTCAACCTATAATCAAAGCAGGAGATCTCCTGTGTGCGTTTTTTCGAACCAATGCTTTCAGCGCAAACCATTTGAAGGCTTCCTTACGGTTCAACACAGAATGCGGACAAAGGACATTTTGCATCAGAATGATTTGAGGAGTGGCAAATTTTATGCAACATCACATCGATTCCAAAATGTATCATGTGGAAGTCCTGCCGCCAAAGCAGGAAACAGAGAAGCTGCAGGCCGATTTAGAGCTCTTTGCGGAAAAATACAACAGGGTGATGCAAAGCGGATACTGCGCCTGTATTACCGACAACGCAATGGGAAACCTGTGCTTTCAGGGCACAGAAATCATCGAGGAAATGGGTCTTCCGGTCTATCCCGAACAAGTCATGATTCATCTGAATACCTTTCACACAAAGCAGGATTTACATAACATTCTGGATTCCTGTAAGAGCCTGGGTATCAAATATTTGCTGGTGGTCAGCGGGGATGGTTCGGACAGGCTGCCCAAGCTGCAGCCCGCCGATGTGGGTGCTGCCGGAAGGGTTGCGTCGGTTACGGCAGTTGAACTGTTGGAATACATAAGCAGGCAATATCCCGACACCTTTGTTTTGGGCGCGGCCTTTAACCCATATGAACCTCGTGAGCATGAATTTGAAAAGCTTGTTAGAAAGATCCACGCCGGCGCGACATTCGTGATCACACAGCCCATCATTCAGCGCAATGCCGTCGTGAATGAGCTGCTGGAAAAATATAAAAACATGCCCATATTCATTGAAGCATGGATGAGCAAAAAGCTTTATCTGCTTTCAGAAGCCATTGGCTATCCCATTCCCGAGAATGCGCAATATGACCCGATTGAGACGCTGAAAACTCTGCACAAGATTTATCCGTCTTGTGGGGTATACCTGTCGATTCTCGGGTTTAAAACCCAATATCACCTTATCAGTGATACCTGGGCATAAACACACTGTATGGCGGGTCACCCGGAAGAGCTCTCCTGCCTGGTGGATTTTCGGTCAAAAGAAAAAACGCTCCAGCACTGAAACAGCAGTATTATTTTTCTTGCAAGGAGGATTCCATGAAGATTGTAGTATGTATCAAGCAGGTTCCCGCAACCTCTGAGGCAAAAATAGACCCTGAAACAAAAAGGATTGTACGCGAAGGGCTGAAAGCCGTCATGAACCCCTTTGACACCTATGCGGTGGAAGAGGCGATTCAACTTCGGGATAAATTTGGCGGGGAGGTCATCGTGCTATCCATGGGCCCTGAAAAGGCGAAGGTTTCTTTGCGGGAGGCTATTTCCGTCGGGGCAGACAGCGCGATCCTGTTAAGCGACAGAGCCTTTGGTGGTTCCGATACCTGGGCTACAAGCTATGCGCTGGCCAAAGCTATTGAAAAGATCGGTGATGTGGATCTGGTGATATGCGGCAAACAGGCTATTGATGGTGATACCGCCCAGGTAGGCCCTGGTATTGCCGGCCATCTTGACTGGGCTCAGGCCACCTGTGTGATGAGTGTACAGAGTGCGAGCTCGGATGGCCTTATAGTGAAAAGAATGCATGAGGATGGCTATGACATTTGTGAATTAAGCTTTCCAGCAGTGATCACCGTTGTAAAGGATATCAATATGCCAAGGGTTCCCACCCTGAAAGGACGCCTGGCTTCGGATAAAATGGAAATACCCGTCTGGAAACCGGTTGATATCGGCGCCGAGCTTGAGAAGATCGGCCTGGACGGTTCGCCCACCCGTGTGGTGAAAACAGCGCCGCCTCCGCCAAGAAATACGGTTACGAAGAAAATCGAGGGGTCGCCGGAAGAATGCGCGAAGCAGCTTGTGCGGGAGCTTCGGCTGAGAAGTATATTGTAATTGGAGGATAAAAGGCATGATGTTAATCCATGAAAATGATAAATTAAAATACTCCAATGTATGGGTTGTAGCCGAGGTGTTATCCGGGAAAATACAACCGGTGACCCATGAACTGATCGGTGCGGCCAGGTCATTGGCCGATGCTTCTGCCTGTCAGGTTTGGGTGCTCGCCATGGGCTGCGGGTTGGGCAGCCAGGCAGATCAGTTGTTTGCCTATGGTGCGGACAAGGTTCTGGTTGTGGATGATCAAAGGCTTGCCGGGTTTAATGATGAGATAGAAGCCAAAACGATGGTGCGGCTGATTCAAAAATACTGCCCGGATATTCTGATATTTGCCGCTACGACCAGGGGCAGGGCTCTTGCGCCACGTGTGGCTGTTGTTGCAAACTGCGGCTTGACAGCCGACTGCACCGGCCTCTCCATAGACCCGGAGAACGGGGATTTGCTGCAGACAAGGCCTGCCTTTGGGGGGAATATTATGGCAACCATTCGCTGCTCCAGCCACCGTCCGCAGATGGCTACCGTCCGCCCACGGGTGATGAA
>JAAYJG010000459.1 GCA_012523055.1 Ruminiclostridium sp.
TGCTCATCTTTCTGCCCTGTGCGTCACGAACAAGCCCATGAATCAGAACATATTTGAAGGGTTCTCTTCCCATATGCTCCACTCCGGAAAAAATCATGCGGGCTACCCAGAAAAAGATGATATCATAGCCGGTAACCAGCACATCTGTGGGATAGAAGTAATCCAGATCTTCCGTGGTTTCAGGCCACCCAAGGGTTGAAAATGGCCATAAAGCAGAGCTGAACCATGTGTCCAGTACATCCTCATCCTGAACGAGTTTTTTGCCGCTGCATTTCTCACAGCTGTCAGGCTCAGTTTTGGAAACCTGCATATGGTCGCAATCCTGGCAATACCACGCAGGAATTCTATGGCCCCACCATAACTGGCGGGAGATGCACCAATCTTGTATGTTTTCCATCCAGTTATAATAAATTTTTGAGAAACGATCGGGTACAAACTGGGTGGTGCCGTTCTTTACAACCTCAATGGCTGGTTCGGCCAGGGGTTTCATCTTCACAAACCACTGCCTGGAGGCTTTGGGCTCGATCACCGTATTGCAGCGGTAACAGGTTCCCACATTATGCACATGGGGTTTTACTTTTTCCAGCAGGCCAAGCTTACCTAAATCATCAACGATCCTCTTTCTGGCTTCATATCGATCCAGGCTTTTATATGCGCCCGCGTTATCGTTCATCGTAGCGTTGTCGTTCATGACATCGATCACAGGCAGGTTATGCCGCAAGCCAACCTCAAAGTCATTCGGGTCATGAGCCGGAGTAATCTTCACCACGCCGGTTCCAAAATCTTTTTCCACATAGGTATCAGCAATGACCGGTATCTCGCGGTTCATTAAAGGAAGAATAACTGTTTTTCCGACCAGATGGCTGTACCGTTCATCCTCCGGATGCACTGCGACGGCTGTATCACCGAGCATCGTCTCGGGACGAGTGGTGGCGACCGTGACAAACTCATTCGAGCCTTTTACAGGATAACGGATGTACCAGAAGTTTCCTTCCTTCTCCTCGTACTCCACCTCTGCATCGGATATGGAGGTAAGGCAGCAGGGGCACCAGTTGATAATTCTTTCTCCCCGGTAGATCAATCCCTTCTCGTATAAGCGCACGAAAACTTCAAGAACTGCCTTTGACAGCTTTTCATCCATCGTAAAGGCTTCGCGTTTCCAGTCACAGGAACTGCCCAGACGCTTCAGCTGTTCAACAATTCGTCCGCCATATTGCTTTCTCCAGTCCCAGGCTCTTTCCAGAAATTTTTCACGGCCAAGGTCTTCCTTTGTGATGCCTTCCTGAGCCATTTTTTCAACTATTTTTACCTCGGTAGCGATACTGGCATGATCGGTACCGGGCAGCCAAAGCGCACAATATCCCTGCATTCTTTTAAAACGGGTTAAGGTGTCTTGAAGCGTATTATCCAGCGCATGGCCCATGTGAAGCTGTCCGGTAATATTCGGCGGTGGCATTACAATGGTAAAAGGCTTCTTCTCCCTGTCTATCACAGCATGGAAATAATCCTTGTCAACCCAGAACTGGTAAAGCCGTTCTTCCACATCCCTGGGTTCGTAATTCTTTGGGATTTCATTGCGATTCATGGTCATTCCTCCATCATTCCCTTATGTTCCTATTTAAAAGCTACAATGATTATTAGTCCTCCAACCAGGATCAACGCCAGGCCGGCCATTTTCAAATTCAGGATGGTTCGGCTGGGCAGCTTCTGCAGGTTCATTTCATCCTCTTCCCCGGGTGTGTTCTGTTCAGGAACCTGTACCCGATCATTTTCGTTCTGAGAATCGGTTTTATCTTTACCCAGCCTTTCAGCAACAAACCTCGCTCCGTAGACTAAAAAAGCACCAATACCAAGTAATAAGAAAGCGATAACTTTTACAGCAGTCATCTGATCACCTCTTTCACAATTGAGGGAAATACTCTTTTTCTATCATGAGCATTTTCACTGTGCTTATGTACAAGTCGTGAAACCGTCTTTACATAACAAAAAACCCTTCCTCCAACTGTTTGGACGAAAGGGGTTCTTCCGTGGTACCACCAAAATTCCCTTTGCAGGGCACTTTCGGGTTGATATCGGAACCCGGCCGGTATGGCCTACTTCATTCAGCCAAACAACTCCGGAGCGACTTCAGCATAACAGCTTCCGAATGCGCTTTCAGCCATGGCGCATACTCTCTGGCGGCCTGAAAATGCCTACTCCTCTCCATCAACGTGTTTTCTAATCAAATAGTAAAGGATGGAATGGTTTTTGTCAAGAAATCCTCAGATTTTTATTCGATACCGTAAACTTTTTGTCAGTGTTCACGGGTAAGCTGGCACAGCCTGCTGAACGAAGTAAAGGATCTCGTGCTATTCCTGATAAGATCCTTCGTTGCACTCAGGATGACATCGCTGCGCTCATGATGAAATCACTATGTCCAGGATAGGACACATACCTCTGTAGTAACTTATAGACCTGGTAACGGGGGTGTGAATATCTTCATATAATTGTTGAAGTTATATTGGGTTTGATAAAACGGTTCTTTTGTTATACACTATTAATTGGTTTTATCCACAAGATATACAGCGAAATATAAAATTATGGTACACTTATCCATAAGCATTATACTTTTAAGGAGCAGGTTATGAGTTTGGAAGAAAAATTTGATTATGGTACGTTTGAAGCCTCTTTGGCAAGGAGCAAAGCTTTAGAGAATGACCTTGGCAGCCATCCTGAAAAATACAGGGTTCTCACCGGTGACAGGCCGACAGGTCGCCTGCATGTCGGGCATTTGTTTGGTTCGGTTCAAAACCGTGTCAGGCTTCATCAAATGGGTGTTGAAACCTTTATCGTCATCGCGGATTACCAGGTTTTAACCGACCGGGATACCTTCGAGCATATCTCTGAAAACGTTATGCAGCTTACAATCGATTACCTGTCGGTGGGGATAAACCCCAATGACGGGAAAACCTTTATATTTCCTCACAGTCATGTGCCCGGGCTCAATCAGCTTCTGGTTCCGTTTCTTACACTGGTAACCAATGCAGAACTGGATCGGAACCCAACCGTAAAGGAAGAAATTCAAGCTTCCGGTCAAAAGCAAATTAACGCGGGAATGTATGTTTACCCTGTGCATCAGGCTGCGGATATTCTTTTCTGCAAAGCCAATGTTGTTCCTGTAGGCAAGGATCAGCTGCCTCATCTTGAAATGACACGCACCATAGCCCGCAGGTTCAACAACAAGTTTGCAGGAAACAAGCCTGTTTTCCCGGAGCCCCAGGCTTTACTGAGCAAGGCGCCGATTATTCTTGGTCTGGACGGTTCACAGAAAATGAGCAAGAGCAGGAATAATGCTGTCATGCTCAGCGCTACCGAGGACGAAACTGCAAACCTGATCAAAAAAGCAAAGACAGACTCCACCAGGCAGATCACCTACGATCCCACCAACAGACCCGAAGTTTCAAACCTGTTATTGTTGATTTCTCTTGCAACAGGTGAAGCCCCGGAAGATATTGCCGACAGAATCGGTGACGGCGGGGCAGGCCAGTTGAAAAAGCTGTTGACTGAAACCCTGAATGAGTATCTCCGTCCGATCCGTCAAAAGAGAAAAGAATTGGAGTCCGATATGGGGTATGTACGGGGTGTTTTGCTAAGCGGTATACAAAAAGCCTGGGATGTAGCAGAGCTTACCCTCGCCGAAGTGCGAAAAGCCATGAACATGGAAATTTGATACTTATTGTATTCTTAAAATGTACTGTACTAACCCGAAAATCATCCTGTTGTCCATTTTTAGACCAAAGCTCGGTTGAAAGGTTAATCTCTTGTCAACCGGGCTTTTTTACTGGAAAAAATAGAATTGATCCAAGAATATTACGTCACCTTTTTATGTTAATTTCATAGGATGTACTATGATTTTATTACCAGAAAGGTGTTTTTTTATGAAGAACAAGGAAGCAGTAGATGCAGCAGTCATTTATGCGGGAAACAGTTGCTCGGGGACAGCCATCGGAATCCCCTTCATGCCGGAAAATCCGCAACTTGCTCAAGCTTATATCCCTTATCAGGTTTATATGGGAATATTGCCTGCAATAGAAGGGCTGCATAAAGGAACCGTATTCCCCGAGTTGTACAGGCCATATCACATGAAATAAGATGAAAGGAGTGATAATCATGGATGAGCGCCAAAAACTGCTTGAACAAATAATGGCTTATGATTTTTGTATGATCGATTTAGGTTTGTTTTTAGATACACACCCATCTGATGCCAACGCACTGAATGATTACCGGACATGTTGGCAGGAATCTGAGAAACTGCGAAAGATGTTTGAGGAAAAATATGGCCCGTTGTGTCAGAGACATCTGCCAAACCCAAGCTGCTGGCAGTGGATCGATACACCGTGGCCCTGGGAAAAGGAGGCGTAAGGTATGTGGTATTATGATAAAAAGCTTGAATATCCTGTTATGATTCGAAAACCTGATCCGCGAATGGCAAAGTATATTATTACACAATATGGAGGGCCCGACGGTGAACTGGCGGCTTCATTGCGTTACCTGAGTCAGCGCTTTCACATGCCGACAAAAGAAACGCAGGCAGTTCTGAATGATATAGGAACCGAAGAAATGGCGCATCTTGAAATGGTGGGCACTATGGTTCGACAGCTTACAAAGGGTGTCACCCCGGATGCCATCGAAAAAGCCGGTCTTGGTGCTTATTATTCCGACCATGATGGAGCGGTTTATCCGGTGAATGCTTCGGGAGTTCCTTTCACGGCTGCATATATTCAGTCAAAAGGCGATGTCATCGCCGATCTGGTGGAAGATTTGGCTGCTGAGCAAAAGGCCCGGGCTACCTATGAGTTCCTGCTGAGCCTGGCGGATGATCCTGACGTCAAAGATCCGCTGCGTTTCCTGAGAGAACGTGAGGTTGTTCACTTTCAGCGCTTTGGTGAAGCCCTGCGCACAGTGCAGGAAGTAATGGGTGCAAAAAAATATTACTAGCGAGTAATACTTATACTTGCATTAATAACCTCCATATTTTAACCCTTCATGTAGAATAAACCAGTATTAACCGGTTTATTCTTTTATTAGATCCTCATTTTTATTACTAGAAACACATTGTCTTTTCTTCATCATAAATAAAAATTGATTTTCTATGGGCTAATTTGTGAAAGGCCTGATCTTCCGTGAGATTTGGAAAATACCGCCTGCCTCGTATGGCAGACGGTATATATGAAAGGTGTAAAATATCACAAGAAAATTCAACCTAAGCGTCCAGTTCAGGGGTTCCCTTTAATGAGCTGTCTATGAAAGCGCGCACGTAATTTTTGCCAGCGCTTATTACGTTTGTCCTTTGCTGCGAGGCGTTCGCTCAAGTCGCGTGCGCCCACCCCATATACAAGGTAGAGGATGATACCGGAAACGATCATAATAAACACCGTGGATGCGCATCGGCGTCCGGAGGCGTTGACGTTATAACCGTACAAGCCCTCCTCCCTGGTCATGGCCTGAATGACCATTGCATAGCTCGTACCATAAGAACTGGCAAATGTTGCAGACATATCATACTCAGTAAACAGAGCGTTGAAATTTAGTGCAAAGACAGCTAGTACACTTGGTAGAATGATGGGCAGCTTCACCTTCAGGAAGGTCATCAGCCCGCTTGAGCCAAGGTTACGCGCCGCGTCCTCAAGCTCTTCATCGATGGCATAAAAGGCAGCCTTAATCATTCGCAGCGAGAACGGCAGCTTCACAACCATATAGGCTATAATAATCAGTATTCGTACATTTTCCGCATAATACAGATTCACGTTGCCCACATATCCTATGGTATCGCTATTGAAGAAAATCCGGTAAGAATAGCAAATCAGGATGGTCGGCAGCAGCCAGGGGAACAACAGGCAATATTCCAGAACAGTGCTGATTTTTTTGTTCCGATTCTTAAAAATATAATTGCAGACGATGACAACGATGACGCAAGCCAGTGCAGCTGCGATGGCGGAAAGAATAAAGCTGATCTTGATGCCCCCAAGGGTCGCCTCATTGGAAAACAGGCCGGAAATAGAACCCTTGCGAAGCTTGTAAGTGCCGCGTGAAGTCAGGTATTCATAATCCTCCGAGCCGAAAAAGTTCAGCAGCGTCCAGTTTCCGAGGTCGAGCTTCTTCATGCGGATGGCACTGTAATTCTGGAACGAGAACAGAATAATCATCACCACTGGGATCATGTAGATGACGAACAGCACATAGGAATAGATGTGTGCCAGGACATTTGCCACCGGGTTCGTGATCTTCTGCTTCTGAATCTTTGCTTTAGTCTTGGAAACAGAGAGGTAATGCCCCTTGCGCTCGTACGCAGACAGAATTGACAGCAATACGATGGTAAAGATCGCCAGAATGATTGACAGCAGCGCAGCTCGTGCCTGCGGGAAGGACTCGTCGGCGGTCGAAGAACCTGCCAGGCGCACGATTTCAGGGTTAATGGAGTCATAGCCCAGAAGGGTCGGCGCAGACATGGCGCAAAGACCTGTAACGAAGGTCATAACGGTTAGCGAGAATATGGTCGGGGTCAGGGTCGGAAATACAACTCGCCACAAGACCTTAAACGGCTTAGCGCCCATGTTCCGTGCAGCCTCAACGGTATTGTAGTCGATATTGCGAATGGCATTGCGTAAAAACAGCATATGGTTGCTCGTACAGGCAAAGGTCATCGTAAAGAGGACTGCGCTATAACCGGAGAACCAGTTAGGGTTCATGTTAGGGAAGCTTTTTACAAGTACCGACATGAGAATGCCGTCAGCGTCATAGAGAAACAAATAACCCGTAACCAGAGCCACACCGGAATAGATGAGCGTGGTCATATAGCCCATGCGCAGGATTTTTGCGCCCTTAATGTCAAAATATTCTGTCAGAAGCACGATGGACACGCCAATGATATTGACCGTGACGGTCAGGCAGACGGCGAGCTTCAGAGAATTTAGAACATAGACCATCATATTGCCGGCAAAGAAGAACCTAATAACCGCAAACGGGTCACGTTCACCGGCAGAGTTGGTTGCATTGAAAATGCTGGTCAGAGTATTGATGCATGGCAACACCATAAAACCCAGAAACAAATAAGCAAAAAGTGCAATACCAAAGGTCTTGAGAAAGATCGAGCTCAGCGAACGTTTATTCAAAAGTTCCTTCATAATATCACCTCTGTCGCGGCTTCCGCGGGATATGCCATGATATCGCGCGGATTCATCACGATCTTGACCATCTGCCCCGGCTCATAGATATTCACGCCATCATTCCTCTCCATAACCTTTACGGTCTGGCAACCGAGATCAAGGTAATACTTGATATACAAGCCATAGTATTCGCGGCTTTCTACCCTTGCGTCCAATATGAGATCGCCCTCGGAAGGCTGGGTATTGACATGGATTCGCTCCAGGCGTATGTAGTTGTGCTGGTATGGATCCACCTGCGCACCATTCATGGCCATCTTCTTGACAACCTCCTCGCTCAGCCGATTGATATCGCCGATGAAGTTGCATGCGAACTCCGTTCTGGAGTGATTGTAAATCTCATTGGGAGTGCCGATCTGCTCGATGATACCCTTGTTGAACACTGCGATGCGGTCGGACAGCGTCAGCGCTTCCTCCTGGTCGTGGGTGACATAGATGGTTGTGATACCGAAGTCCTTCTGCATCTTTTTCAGTTCATTTCTCAGCTGTACCCGGAGCTTGGCATCAAGGTTTGAAAGCGGCTCATCCATACAGATGATTGCCGGGCCTGTAACCAATGCCCGGGCGATGGCAACACGCTGCTGCTGGCCGCCGGAGAGCTCGGAAACAGCTTTTTTCAATTGTTCATCGGAAAGGTCGACCTTCTTTGCAATAGCACGAACCTTTTCATCAATTTCTTTTTTACTCATCTTCTTGACTTTCAGGCCAAAGGCAATGTTGTCATATACCGTCATCGTAGGGAATAGAGCATAACTTTGGAACACGATGCCGATGTTGCGGTCTTCAATGGGAACGTGTGTAATATCGCGTCCCTTAACCGTTATCGTACCCTCGGAAGGTTCAATGAAACCGGTGATTGTTCGAAGGGTAGTAGTCTTGCCGCAGCCGGAAGGGCCAAGGAAGGTAAAGAACTCGCCCTCTTTCACATGGACGTTTATTTTTTGCAGGGCAGTGAAGTCACCGAACTTCACCACAATATCATTGATCCGAATCATAGAAGAGTCCTCCAATTGCGGTTGCGAAATATAGGGTTAATATGCCGATGGCGAGCCTTAACAGCTCGCCATCGGAACTCGGCGTAAAGCCAAACAGATGAAGTTTACTTCTTTGCTTGTGTAAGCGTTGCCCAGTCAAGGTTATCCCAATCAGGCTCTGCAACGGCGGCTTGAGCGTCAGCCCAGTAGAAGCCGAGATTCGTCATAATATTAGTCCACTCGATGGAATGTGCTGCAACATATTCAGCATAGGTCATGTCGGTGCCTTTAACTTTAGTCAGTGCGAAGTTCTTGATCTTGTAAATTGAAGGAATGCCATCCGGATAGAGAATAGCAGCAGCGGCAGCGTTGCAGGGATAGGAGTCGAACTCTTCACCCCAGGCAGCTTGTACTTCGGCGGATCCAAACCATTCGGCGAATGCCATGACCGCTTCGGTTTGTTCTGCTGTTCGATTTGCCTTTTCAAGAACACCTATATATTCGGCGATGTAGTAGGTACCGTCCTCGATATCAACCAGTGCCCAGTTTTCAGGCTCTAATGCACCACGAAGCGGTTTCTCGGAGCCTTCAGCAGCAGCATCAATCTTACCGTACAGAGAAGATGAGTAGAAGGTGGAAACAGCAACGTCACCCTTGTTCAGCGGGTCGAAGCCGTATTTATAAGTATCGTCGGAGGAATATACACCGTTAGCACAGTATTTCCACAGAGTTTTCCAGCCATCTATAGAGATACCGCCGGCTTGAGAAGCAGGATCGGCAAAAGGATATAGCATTGCGGAATTGATGTTGGCATTGGTGGTGCCACCGACCTTATTCTGGCGATACCATTGATAGCCGCAGTCAACGATGTCAGCCCAATGCTTGAATTGCAGCTCCTTGCCTTTGGTACCGAGCTCGTCGTTACGGTACAGCATCAGAACGTTCTGAATAACCAGACCATATGCAGCATTAGGATAGGCGTATTCGCCAACCTCATTGGCCCAGGCAGGGGTCCACCCGACAAGCTTCAGATTCTCATAAACACCGTTTACAACCTGACTCCAGCGGGTTTCGTTCAGGCCGAACAGGATGTCTCCATCCTTGTTCTCGTTGGCAGCCTGGATGGCAGCGGTATCACCGGAGATAACACTGTTATCATCCAAAGAGATGGTGAATCCTGCGTCCTTGGCCTCGTTAATTAGCCAGGTTTGACGTTCGGTGGAATTGGAGTTGGAATAGATTCGGATGGTGTATTTAGAGTAGTCTTTCACTGTTGGCGCAGGTTGGCTGGAGGTGGGTTCAGGGGTATTTGGGGTATTGGGTGTAATATTGGTTCCGCAGCCCACCAGGCTCAGTACCATCACAAGTGCCAGTATAATCCCAAGAGTTTTTTTCATTTTAATACACTCCTTTCACAATACTGATCGATTATCTACTTAATAGTATAGAGAGCATCCGGTTGAAATGAAACTGGACAAAACTGCGAATATGCCTTCAATTCTGCGATTTGACTGAGATTCCTAATTTATACAGGCTCGGTTTTGTGGGTATTGCACAAATTATCTGCATCGATCCTGATAATCCGATGGTGAGAGCCCCGTCAGCTTCTTGAATGTGCTTCCGAAATACGCCACGTCGCGGTAGCCCACCATCTCCGCCACTTCGTAAATTTTATATCGGTAATCCTGCAAAAGTTTCATGGCTGTATGGATGCGGTACTGCGTCAGATATCCGACAATGGTGTAGGTGGTCTCCTTCTTGAACACATGGCTCAGATGTCCCTCGCTTACATGCAGAGAATTGGCAATCATAGTGATGCCGATGCCCGGATCGCAATAGTGCTCTGCGATATAATTCATCGCAAGAAGAACGTATTTACTCTTGTCACCCTTTGTCAGCGGAAGCACATCCTGAGGCGTCAGCGCGGAGCGTTCCTGAACTTTTTGCTGGATTCGATTGATAGCCGCCACCAGATCCTGATTGTGAAACGGCTTGAGAAGGTAATCATCCGCTCCATTCTGCAATGCATTTCTGGCATAGGAAAAATCACTATATGCTGTTAATAGTATAACGTGGGCACGATTGCCACGACGTCTGAGCTCGCTAAGCATCTCAAGGCCATCCATGCGTGGCATCCGAACGTCCGTAATAATGAGGTTCGGGTTATAGGCTTCCACGGCGGCGAGGCCCTCCTCGCCGTTTGTCGCCTCTCCCACAATCACGCAGTCCAAGGCTGCCCAGTCAAAGCCGAGTACAATACCTTTGCGCACCATGGATTCGTCATCAACTATCAGTACCTTCAGCATCATTCTTCTCCTCTCTCTGAATGGGCAGCCGTAATTGCACACGGCTCCCCTCCCCCTGCACGCTTTCAGCTGAAATACCGTACTGATCGCCGTAGTGCAGCCGTATGATCCTATCCACATTGTACAACCCCAAGTGTCCGCCCGGTTCCTGCTTGTCTGAAGCATTTAGTTTTCTCAAAATCTCCTCGGGGATTCCACGGCCGTTATCTGATACAGTCAGCAGAAGTACGCCATCCTGCTCTTGTGCTATAATCTTGATATAGCCATCATCACGCCCTTCAACGCCGTGGATGATAGCGTTTTCCACCAGCGGCTGCAATACCAGCTTCGGCACCAGACAACTCTGGAAGTGGTCGTCAATGTCGATTTCACACGTGAATCGGTCCCCAAAACGAATCGATTGTATATCCAGATAGCGGTCAATGAGCTCCAATTCCTGCTGAAGCATTACAAACTTTCCTTCTGAGATGCTGGCACGCAAAATAGTGGCAAGGTTGGTTGCCAGCGTGGCGACCTGTGGCACGCCTTGTGTCACCCCAAGCCATTTCATGGAATCAAGTGTGTTGTATAAAAAATGCGGATTCAGTTGTGCCTGCATCATGCGGAACTGTGTTTCATTGAGTTCCTTTTGTCGCTGCACTGAGTTCTCCAGATTCAACAGATACTCACGTGTCATGCGATTAAATGTGCTGGTGAGCCTGCCGAACTCGTCTGCGCGATTGGTTTCCAACTGCACATGGTAATTTCCCTTTTCAACCTCTCCCATCGCCGCACCGAGCTCATACACCGGCTTGGACAGATGTCGACTCAAAACCCACGCGCACCCAAGGCATAAAATCAGACACAACAAGCCTATTATTCCACTCACAGTGTATATCGAACGCATGACCGCCGTGGTAAAGGTACGAGGCTGTTGTAAAATCAACGTGAAACCGCTTTCTTCCATATCTGTAACGTAGAAATTATATTCACCCTCCACACCGGTAAGCGGTACGCCGGTCAACAGCTGTTCTCTCAACGCGTTGGCAGCGGCAAGCCCCTGCACCGACTGAGAGTAATATGCCGTGCGCCACGCCGGATCAAGCAGGATCACGTGGTTTACTGAGTTGTATTTACCGCTGAACAGCGACTCTAAGCCGTCCTCTCCGATGGTGACGACCAGATAGCCCAGAATGGTACCATCGAAAGTACGGATAGCACTGGCTCCGATAAGCCCCAGCCCGTTGTTTTGCTGCAGGGCAAACTCCACTGTATGGCTGGCGGCATAGAGAATCCCCCAGTCAAGATCCAGCGCTTCGTTCGGTAGGTAGTTGGCAGTGGTATAACGGCATAAACCGCTTTCATCATAGATATCGAACTGCGCCACATTTCTGAATTCGTTCGTGCTGCGGAATAAATACTGATATAAAATACGCGAATCGCTGCCGCCGCGGCGCATTGTGCTCCGCACGACGGTGCTTGTTGCAAGCTCCTGTGTAATCGTCTCAACACCCTTCAAGGCTTCCGTCAACGTACTGGCCAGCGAATCCAGTTCTACGTGGGCCTGCTGAGCAAGCTCCACTTCACTGCGCTTGATTTGAATCTGTATCATCAAAACAGCGCATAGAAGCAGCGGCAGCAGTGCGACCAATAGGACTGTAATAAAGATACGGTTTTTAAACGACCGCTTGATCCATGCTCTCATCTGGCCGCCTCCCCGCTAAGCTCTGCCCAAAGCTGAAGAAGCTCCGCATGATGGCTGCCAGCCCATGCAATATCATATTCCAGGCTCTTCAGCCCACTTGCAGAAGGTGTGTAAAGCCCGGCACGTACCGGTATGCGGGAGAACATATCGGACAACCAGCCCTGGACATCCTCGCTCAAAATAAAGTCCAGGAAGTGCTTTGCGTTTTCCTCGTGTCGACAGTTTTTAACGATCGCTGCACCGTCAGGAACAATACTGGTTCCCTCAACCGGATAAACCATCGCAATGTCATAGCCTTCGTCGATGCCCTTGATCGCTGTCACCTCCAGCGTGACACCGATGAAGTACTCCCCCTGCGCCACAGCATCGATCACCTCGCCTGAACTGGAAAGAATCCGCCCATCCAAATTTTGATGAAAACCCATAATGCGCGTTGAAAACTCGCCGCCGAGAGCCTGTACCATGGTGGCCAGCGCTGTATAGCTTGACGCGGAAACAGCCGGGTCCGCAAACGCAATCTTTCCCTTCCACGCAGGATCAAGAAGGCTGCTCCAGCCCTCCGGCGGATTGAACCGCACAAGTTTAGGATTATAGATCAGCACAATCGGTAACGCCGAAAAGGGTGTCCATACACCATTTCCTTGCATCGAAGGCACAACGTTTTTCAGTTCAGGGCTCTTATATATAGTAAATAAATTACCATAGACACTCAGACTATCTATGCCTCCGCCAAACAGCAGATCGCATTGGGTATCTCCTGAAGCAATCTTTTCGAGAAGCTCCGTAGTACCGCCAGTCATAATTTCCACCCATATTCCTGTGCGCCGCTCAAATTCGCGTACGATGGGCTCGTAAACCTCTTGTTTGTGAGATGTATAGATAATAAGCCGCTGTGACTCCTCCGGAGCGAAGCGGCTAAATTCAGAAGGCGCTTGATTGGCGCATCCGGAAAGCACGAGCACTAGCGACAAAAGCAAAATAAGCATACGTCGCATGAGAGAATCACCCTATCAAAATATATTTCATGTTATCATACAAAACTCATTTTTTTACAAGTCATTGGTGCCATTAGAGCAGATTCCGGTTTATACCCATTATAACTACCCAAGTACCAGATACTTGCATTTTTACTAATATTCTCAGGATTGTCCTGTCTCTAATCTAATTAGATTATACTAAAATTACTTAAACAATGACAGATAAATTTTAGGCAATTTGCCTATCAGATTCTGACAACCGAGCTCATGGCCATACCGACCCCTGGCACCAGCTGTTATTTTAGGAAAATAGGCGTAGGCCATTGTATACGGTGCATACTATAATTTGGCTGCACCTATATAGGTGAGGTGATTGTATGGCAGATTGCAGTGAAGAACGGTATTGTATGAAACAGAATACTTCTGTTCCCAAAGGTATATGATAGATACGTGCGGAGCTGTTATGAACGAGATAAATCAATGCAAAGAGGAGGAGTATATTGTAACGGACATCGTCTATGATGATACCCGTTCCGATAATGAATGGTTTTTGGTCTTGTCCCAAATAACTGAAGAATGCGAGCAACTCAGCTATTATGGGGCATATGAAGATATGATGGAATACATACAAGAGCACAAAAAAGACATGGTGCTTACATCGCTTTCTGCCGGACCGGGGGACAACTGGTTTGCGGTGATGACTTCAATACCAATATGAACCTGTATAGGGGACCGAGCTGAAGTATAGACGCAAATAAAACCTTGAACGCTTGATTTATGTGGGTTGTGTGTGTTTCACTTTCATCATAACGATTCGGTGAAGCACTGTGCACCGTGCAGGAAGTAATGGGCGCAAAGAAATACTATTAGGGTTGCCGTGTTCTTGGCAGATAGTAACTCTGTACAGATAATTGAAAAAGGATTCACTTGTTACCCTTTTCCCCCATAAGGGTAACTTTTTTATGATTTTTTCATCAAATATGACAATGGAGGAATGAAAAATAAGATACTACTTGACGATTTTTACAATAACAAATATTATAGAGGTATAGAAAATTTTTGGAGTTTGCTCAGTTGCATATTCTTATCGACAGAAGAGAGTTTTAATTTCTTATAGAGATATATAAATGAAATCAAAATAGAAAATAAGGGATTGGGTGAAAGTATGGAATTAGCAATCATTATATCGTTAACATCATTGGCTACATCCTTATTGGTCTTGTACTCTTCTTCATTGAAGTTTCCTAAAATTAAGTTCAAGGTATACCGGGCACCAGATGATGTGCAAATGGATGGATGCGGAAGCTACCATGGTGTTTCTACTGCATTTACGGTTGTTATCCCTGTGATGATCACCAATCAGGGGGCATCTGCAGCAATCATCAAGGACATTCAATGGACCGTCCTCATACCAAGGTGCATCGATTACAGCATGTATATGGTACCCGATTTTAAGGACGAGATGAAAAACAATTATTACGTCTTTAAGCCCTACGAAAGCAGGGTTGAGAATGTCGCCATCCGTTTTGAAATACCGGGGAAAGAAAAAGGGATCAACAGCGATGAATACATCAAGGCCTTCAACGAGGTCAGGGGCATGTCTTTCAGTAACAACGTAAAGCTGGAAGTTCAATATAAGGAATCCAAACTCTCGAAAATGAAGCTCACCAAGAAAACCTACGATATCAGCGGCCTTGTTGAGCACGGGTTTAAAAAGCTATACGCATCCATATAACCGACATAAAAAACAGCCTTCTGAAGAAGGCTGTTTTTTTGTTCCGGTATATCCGGATTATTTATTTTTCAGGTTGAAGAAAGTTTTCAGACCAGGGTATTCAGCGACATCTTCAAGCTCTTCTTCGATTCTGAGCAATTGATTATACTTTGCAACGCGGTCGGTTCTGGACGGTGCACCCGTTTTGATTTGACCCGAGTTGGTGGCTACTGCGATATCAGCAATGGTAGCATCTTCCGTTTCACCGGATCTGTGGGAGGTAACAGCGGTATACCCGGCCCTGTTTGCCATTTCAATGGCTTCCAGGGTTTCAGTAAGGGTACCGATCTGGTTTACCTTGATCAGAATAGAGTTGGCAACGCCCAGGTTAATGCCTTTTTCAAGCCTTTCGGTATTGGTAACAAACAAATCGTCTCCCATTATCTGAACTTTCTTGCCCAATCTCTCGGTCAACATCTTCCATCCTTCCCAATCTTCCTCAGCAACACAGTCTTCGAGAGAAATAATGGGATATTTATTGACCAGGGTCTCCCAATAATCAACCATTTCTTCTTTTGTTTTTATGATATTGCTTTTCCAGAATAAATACTTACCTTCCTGGCCTATCTCTTTCGCTTCATCATACATTTCTGTAGCAGCGGCATCAATGGCGAGGCGGAAGTCTTCTCCAGGCTTAAAACCTGCAGCTTCTATTGCTTCAAGAATAACCTGGATTGCTTCTTCATCGGATTTCAAATTAGGTGCGAAGCCGCCTTCGTCACCAACAGCGGTACTATAGCCCTTAGTTTTCAAAACCTTCTTCAAGGTGTGGAACACCTCTGCGCACCATTGAAGCGCCTGTTTGAAATTGCTTGCACCTACCGGCATAATCATGAATTCCTGAATATTCAAACTACTATCGGCATGCTTTCCGCCATTGATGATGTTCATCATTGGAACCGGAAGAACCTTTGCGTTTGTTCCGCCAATATACTGATACAGGGATAACCCCAGAGCTTCCGCTGCCGCTTTTGCAACAGCCAGTGATACGCCGAGAATTGCATTGGCGCCCAGCTTGCCCTTATTGTTGGTTCCATCCAGCTCGATCATGACTTTATCGATGAGAGCCTGGTCGAAAACATTCATTCCCTCAACTTCAGGGGCTATCACATCATTGATGTTATCTACGGCTTTTTCAACGCCTTTGCCCAGGTATCTGTTCTTATCACCATCACGCAGCTCAACAGCCTCAAAGGCCCCGGTGGAAGCGCCGGACGGTACCGATGCACGGCCAACATATCCGCCCTCAACTACGACTTCGACTTCAACGGTAGGATTTCCTCTTGAATCGAGTATTTCTCTTCCGTATACATATTCAATCTCTAAATATTGTTTCATGTTTTCATACTCCTTTCATCCTGGAATTAACCATAATATAGCATACCCCAGTTCGAAATAAAAGTAAAGGGTTAGACAACGGTCTTGTGAAAATTTTATCATGAGATTTTGCAGGTTGGAGGTGCGTGAGAAGTAGCGAATCATTCAAATAGAATCGATGGTACAGAGATTTCGCGAAGCAAATTTACGTAGTGATTTTAAACGTGTATGGACCCTAAAACAAAACCCGCATTACTGCGGGCTTTGGTTTTTTTCTTCTGATAAATAATTTTTAACGAGCTCCTCGAGAAGTTCATCCCGCTCGAGCTTTCGAATGATGCTTCTTGCATTCTTGTGGTTGGTGATGTAGGTAGGATCTCCGGAGAGGATATACCCCACGATCTGGCTTATGGGATTATAGCCTTTCTCCTTCAGGGCCTCATAGACAGCAAAAAGGATCTCCCTAGCCTGGTTGTTGTTTTCTTTATCGACTTTAAACATCATTGTTTCATGATTCAAACCGATCACTCCACTTCCCTGTTTTTGCATCGGAACAACTCTTTGTTTGTATGCTGCCCGTCTGCCAAATAATTGAATTTTATTACCCAAAAAACCAGTTCCTTTTCTATCTATTCTAATAGTAATATATTAATACAAACAATACAATATGTTGTTTCTACAAACATACCCCGTGTTTCGTTATACAATATCCCCAAATCGGATGATCGAATATTTTGCTTTGTTTCAGAAGTAAAGGTCCGAACTCGGCTTTACAAGAAGGCTGTGGAAACATTACCCAAAACCTTTGTTCACATAAATTCCTTTTCTTCGTGCAATACTTGGTCTTCCGCCTAAAAAAATTATCCTTGGTAATTTAATACCCTTCTTTTGTAGCTTAAAACCTATATAGTGGTCTTTAGTTTTACTATAAAGAATGTTCCCTTGCATACTTTTATTCAAACGATATTGTACTAAAATAACGGTATCCCCTGAACGTGCGAACCTCCTGCGGAACCCCTTGAAACACCCCGGATTGATTTCGCAGGTGTGCCCTATCATGCACACCCAACCTCCCGAACCCCGAAGGCATATCCAGCGAGGTATTTCAAAGGTAGAGTCTGGTCATACACGTTCACCCCGCTGGAACTCCCAAAACATATTCGGAGTTGTTTTCCATCAGCCTGACCAGTAGGATTTTTCCGGTCAAAGCTGCTGTAGAAGCCATGCGTACCGGTATATAATTCGGGGTATGTCCTTCCCACAGGCCATCCTGTACATGCTCAAAAAGCACTGGCTCAACTGTTCCAAGAAGCTTTTGGCGAAATGCGAATTTTGTTTTCTCCGCAATGGTTTCAAGAATTTTGCTGCGTTCCTCTTTCGTATGAGATGGAATTTGATCTGGCATACCGGCAGCCTTGGTTCCCTTGCGGATGGAATATTGAAATATATGAATCTGGCTGAAGCCAATAGCTTGTGCAAAGCTGCAGGTTTTTTCGAACTCTTCATCCGTTTCACCCGGAAAACCCACCATGATATCTGTTGTGATCGCCACATTGGGGAAATATTGCCTCAAGCCTTCAACAATTTCAAGGTATTCCCCGGTTGTATATCTTCGGTTCATTCGGTTTAGCGTTTCATCACATCCGCTTTGCAGCGACAGGTGAAAATGCGGACAAAGCTTTTCAATGCAGGCCATACGGGCAATCATTTCCCGGTTCATATACAAAGGCTCCAAGGATCCAAGACGAATTCTGTGTATGCCTTCAACATCATTCAAGGATGAAATAACATCGATAAGGCTATGTCTTCCCGTATCAACGCCGTAGGAGGTTAAATGGATTCCTGTCAGCACAATTTCTAAAAAACCGTTATCAGATAATTTTTGTGCTTCGTCCAGAATGCTTCCGAAGCTTCTGGAGCGAATACCTCCCCTGGCATGGGGAATGATACAGTAACTGCAAAACTGATCACAGCCATCCTGTATTTTTAAAAAGGCCCGGGTACGCCCACTGAAGGACTGCGCCCGGAGTTCTTCATATTCCTTCAGCTCTTTTCTTGTTGAGACCTCCACCTGCAGTGTATTCCAGGAAGCTTCATTCACCAGGGAAAGAATTTCATTTTTATGATTGTTCCCCACCACCAGGTTCACCCCATCAATGGCGGACACTTCATCCGGGGCAACCTGGGCATAACATCCTACCGCTGCGATTACGGCCTGTGGGTTCATCCTTCTGGCTCTGCGGATCATTTGTCTGGACTTTCTGTCGCTCAGATGGGTAACGGTACAGGTGTTGATAATGTAGACATCCGCAGTTTCTTCCGGTTCAACCACCTTATAACCGTCCTTTTCAAATATTCTCTTCATACCCTCGGTTTCATAAGTATTTACCTTGCAGCCCAAGGTAATAAAAGCTACTTTTTTCAATGGTCTGTTCGCCCGTTCCTGTTGTGATTTCAGCCGCATGTCATGCCGGTAAACCCATTTTCTCAGAAAGCCGTGTTTTATGCAATCATGTAAAATCCGCCGGTGAAAAATTTAACACAATTGTAATTGACTAAATGATAGTCAAACGCTAATATAAATATGGTATCTTCCATTTGCAGGATCGGCTTAATTCCATTATGCCATCCCTGCATCGGGGGGAATCAATGGTAAAGCAGAAAAACACAGAAAGGCGGTGTTAAAATATGATTACATTTCATATCATGCTCAAGTCCATTAATGATGTGAAGGATTTTGTGAATATCGTCAACCGGTACGATTTCGATGTTGATCTGACATCGGGGCGCTATATCGTGGATGCCAAATCCATCATGGGTATCTTCAGCCTTGATTTAAGCAAACCCATCAAGGTGGAAGCTCATGCAGACGGCATTACGGATTTTTTACAGGATATCCAGCCCTTCATCGTAGAATGATCCAAACCCTCAGTGCCGGCTTGATAAAAGGCTTAACAGAATTATTTCCGGCACATTTCGTACAAAACAAGAGAAGGAACTGTTGTTTCTTCTTTTTTTATTGCCGGTTTCATTTTTAAGATGAGCAGATTGAATACACCTCTGCCTGCAACCTGCCTTACTTTTATACGGAAAATTTGCCCAGTCCCCTATTGCATAAACAAAAAATAAGGTATATCTTTGAATGTAACCTTGTTTTTAGTGGATGGAATCAGGTACAATATACCTGTAAAGGCTATTGTGGAGGCACCTATGTTCAAGAAGGTTTTGTCGTTTTTTTTGCTAATCTTCATCAGTATATCGCCCGTTGCTGGTTTGGCACTTCCGTCTGAACCTGTTGTTGAAGCACCCTCCGCCCTGTTGATCGAACTGCGGCGCGGGCAGGTTTTGTATTCAAAAAATCCGGAAGAGCCTTTGCATATCGCTGCAGCCTCCAAAATCATGACCGCTTTGATCGCTCTTGAAAAAACAGAGAATGAAATGGTTACTGCCAGCAAGGAAGCAGTGAACGCTGAAGATGCCATGCTCGAGCTTTCGGTTGGAGAGAAGTATACCGCCCAAAGTTTAATCCATGCCTGCATATTAAGCAACGCAAACGATGCCGCTATCGCTTTGGCTGAAACCATCGGCGGAACAGTTGATAATTTTGTCAAGCTGATGAATGATTACGCAGCGACGCTGAACATGACCAATACCCGTTTTTCAAACCCAACGGGGAAATATGATGAAAACCAGCGAACCACCGCTGCAGATATCTCAAAGCTTCTGCGACATGGGCTGTCCACAAACCCCGACTTTGAAAGGGTGTTTTCTACCCAGGCCAAACCATGGTTTGACGAAGAAAAAACCTTGGTACTGACAAACCTGAATGAACTGTTCTGGAGCTATGATGGTGTGGACGGCGGAAAAGTGGATTTCAACGATCCGAATTTTCAGACGGTGATCACTACCGTCACCCGTGGGCAGCAAAAACTGGCCTGCATCCTGCTGGATTCACCTCCGGAAACCATGTACACCGACAGTATAAAGCTGCTTGATTATGGTTTTAACAATTTTAGAAGAGATATTCTGGTTTCGAAGGGACAGGCTTTATCTGAAACGAAAATAGGGGAGTATAACATCACCCTCGTAGCAGGAAGCGATGTATATTACACCTACCCTTTGGGGGTAAGCTATATTCAGAATGTAGAGTATTTTACCCCCGATGAATCAAGCATGAAGCTTCCTATATACAAGAACACCGTGCTGGGTAACGTTAAATTTACGCTTGTAGACGGCACAGCAATCGCTGTGGATCTGTTTCCTGAAGTGGAAATCCTCCCCGAAATGACCACCTTCGAAAAAGTGAAAAACAGAGTGATGGAACACAAGGAAATCTTTTATATCGTTATAGCATTGACGGTGGTTGAAGTCATACTGGTCCTTGTGAAGCTGATAAAGTGGATCATAAAGCGTTCCCAGGCCAGCAAAGCATAAAAGCAATCAAAGCTTATTCTGCAACTAAAATTGAGATGATGCCAGTATAAGAATTTATTAAAAACAGGCGGGTTGAAACCGCCTGTTTCTTGATTATTACGGGTCGCTCCATGCTGGATTTTGCTTCGCAAAATCCTTTTGGTTAATGGGTCGCTCCATGCTGGATTTTGCTTCGCAAAATCCTTTTGTCTCCATTATTTTCTCGTCATGTACGACAGATACGCACTGATAAACTCGTCTATTCCGCCGTTCATCACCTTGTCAATATTCCCTTCCTCATACCCTGTCCGGTGATCCTTCACCAGCGTGTACGGGCAGAATACATATGAGCGGATCTGGCTTCCCCAGGCAATTTCCATCTGGTCGCCCTTGATCTCGCTGATCTTTTCCTTCTGCTCACGCTCTTTTATCTCCAACAGCTTTGCATACAGCATTTTCATAGCTGTGTCCTTGTTCTGAAACTGCGATCTTTCATTTTGACAGGCAACAACAATGCCGGTGGGGATATGGGTAAGCCTGACGGCCGAAGATGTTTTGTTGATGTGTTGCCCTCCGGCACCGCTGGAGCGATACACATCCATCTTAATATCCTCGGGGTTGATGTCAATCTGAATGCTGTCATCGAGCATCGGCATAACGTCCATGGACGCAAAGGAAGTATGCCTTCTTCCAGAAGAATCGAATGGTGAAATACGAACCAGCCGGTGTACTCCCTTTTCGGATTTTAAATAACCGTATGCATTTTCTCCGGTTACTTCCACTGTAACACTTTTGATACCCGCTTCCTCACCCTCCAAAAAGTCCAGTACACGGGTTTGGAATTGGTTGTTTTCAGCCCAGCGGGTAAACATTCGAAAAAGCATCTCCACCCAATCCATGGCTTCCGTTCCGCCTGCGCCGGCGTGGAGGGTAAAGATGGCATCGTTTCTGTCATATTCGCCTTTCAGGAGGGTTTGCAGCCTTAGCTTTTCATAACGGTTTCTAACTTCATCAAAGCTTATCTGCACTTCCTCCAGAACACTCTCATCCTTTTCTTCCAACCCAAGCTCCACAAGGGTGATCAGATCTTCTCCATCATTGACCAGTCTGTCCAGAACCTCCAGCTTGTCGCGGATACTTTTACTCTTTTGCAAGATCAGCTGCGAATTTTCAGCATCATCCCAGAAGCCTGGCTCCTGTGCCTTTTGATCAAGCTCTGCCAAATCCTTTTCCATGCCAGGGACGTCAAAGTGAATCCCTCAGTTCAATGATGCTGTCCAGTTGTTCTCTGATTTCGGGGCGTAATTGCTCTAATAAAATCAGACTCATGCATTCTCATTCCCTTCAGTAATATGATTGATTAACAGGATATATTATAGCATTCCA